>JAYURJ010000101.1:0-13849 GCA_043756275.1 Betaproteobacteria bacterium
TCTCATCCACCACCAGGCATGCTGGTGAATCAGTCAGGCGATGCGTCACACGCACTTCTTTGACCTTATCGCCCAGCGCGGTTTTGATTTTCTCGACCAGCGGTTTAAATTCTTCGGAAACTTTTTCCTGCGCTTCTTTTTCAGCCTGGTCAGCCAACGCGCCTAAATCCAGATCGCCCTTGGCGACTGACGCCAATTTTTTGCCGTCGAATTCCTCAAACTGTCCGAGCCACCATTCATCCACGCTCTCGGTGAACAGAATAACTTCGATGCCCTTCTTCTTGAACACTTCCAGATGCGGGCTATTCTTGGCAGCCGCAAAGCTGTCGGCGGTGACGTAGTAAATCTTCTCCTGGCCTTCCTTCATGCGCGACACGTAATCGGCAAATGAGACCGTCTGCGCATCGTCGGCGTTGTGCGTGGAGGCGAAACGCGTGAGTTTGGAAAGCTTTTCCTTGTTGGCGAAATCTTCGCCGAGGCCTTCTTTAAACACGCGGCCAAACGCGCTCCAGAATGTTGCGTACTTTTCTTTATTGTTTTCAGCCAGATCTTCGAGCAGACCGATGATCTTTTTTACACTGCCGTTCTTGATCGCGTCCACATCCTTGGATTCCTGCAAAATTTCACGCGATACATTCAGCGGCAGGTTATTCGAATCAACCACGCCCTTCACAAAGCGCAGGTAACGCGGCAGCAGATGCTCAGCGTCGTCCATGATGAATACGCGTTTCACATACAGTTTCACACCGCGCTTGGCATCGCGATCAAACATGTCGAACGGCGCTTTGGACGGCAGATACAACAGCTCCGTGTACTCGTGTTTGCCTTCGACTTTTGCGTGCGTCCACGCCAGCGGCTTTTCCCAATCGTGCGAAACGTGTTTGTAAAATTCCTCGTACTCATCTTCGGTGATGTCGCTCTTGCTGCGCGTCCACAAGGCACTAGCTTTGTTGATGGTTTCAAACTCATCCTTCACAACATCTTCCTGCTTGTCCTTGTCCCATTCGGTCTTCTGCATCACGATCGGCATCTGGATGTGGTCGGAGTATTTGCGGATGATCGATTTCAAACGCCAGTCGTCGAGGAATTCTTTCGCATCTTCTTTCAAATGCAGGGTGACTTCGGTGCCGCGTGAAACCTTCTCCACAGCTTCCAGCGTAAATTCGCCGTCGCCGCTGCTTTCCCAGCGCACGCCTTCGCTCGTCGGCGCGCCCGCGAGGCGCGTCACCAGACTGACTCTGTCGGAAACAATAAACGACGAATAAAAACCCACGCCGAATTGCCCGATCAGGCTGGCATCTTTTTGCTGGTCGCCGGTGAGTTTCGCAAAGAATTCCTTGGTGCCGGACTTGGCGATGGTACCAATGTTGGCAATGACTTCATCGCGCGACATGCCGATGCCGTTGTCGGCGATGGTAATGGTGCCTGCAGTTTTATCGAGGGACACGCGAATTTTCAGGTCGGTATCGCTCTCGTTCAATGCCGAATTGGTGACGGCCATAAAGCGCAGCTTGTCGATGGCGTCGGAGGCATTGGAGACCAGTTCGCGCAGGAAAATTTCGCGATTCGAATACAGCGAATGGATCATCAACTGCAAAAGTTGTTTGACTTCGGTCTGGAAGGCAAGGGTTTGTTTTTGTTCGGTGGCTGTGGTCATGGAAAACTCCGTTGTGAATCAATCTATAAGGCATGGTCTAAAACAAGTTTGCATCGCAAATGCGGGCATGGCGCTGCTTTTTCAAGTGCTAAAATCGGCCTAGATCAAAAAAACCCTAGGAGAGACTGATGACGCACCAACATCTGCTGGCCGCCACGCTGGCGACTGCCCTGACGCTATTGAGTGGCCCTTCCAGCGCCGACAATATCAGCGTCATCACCTCGTTCCCCAAGGAACTCACCGAGGCTTACAAAAAAGCCTATGAAGCCAAATACCCGGCAGACAAAGTTGAAATCCTGAACAAGAACACCGCAGCGGGCATCGCCTATGTGCGCGAACAATCGGCGGGAAGTCGGCCGGAAGTGTTTTGGGCATCGGCCCCCGATGCGTTTGAAGTACTCGCGTCCGCCAAGCTGCTGCAAAAAGTGGACAGCGGCAATCCGAATATCCCGGCGAAAGTGGGCTCCTATCCGATCAACGATCCGGAAGGATTGTACAAGGGCCAGGCGCTGGCCGGCTACGGCATCATGTGGAACACCCGCTACTCCAAGGCCAACAAGCTGCCCGACCCCAAGGAATGGGCCGACCTGATGGCCCCGGTTTATTTCGGCCATGTCGCAATTTCCTCGCCATCCCGCTCCGGCACCACACACCTGACGCTGGAAACCATTTTACAAGGCGAGGGTTGGGACAAGGGCTGGAACCAGATGCTGCGTATCGCTGGAAATTGCGCGGCCATCACCGAACGCAGCTTTGGCGTACCGGATGGCGTTTCCAACGGGCAGTTTGGTATCGGTCTGGTGGTCGATTTCTTTGGACTCGCACCGAAAAATTCCGGCTTCCCGGTCGAATTCGTGTACCCCAGTGTGACGGCCATTGTTCCTGCCAATATCGCGCTGATCAATGGCGCGAAAAATGCTGACGCAGGAAAACGCTTTATCCAGTTCACGCTTTCCGACGAAGGCCAGGCGTTGTTGCTCGACAAAAAAATCAGCCGCCTGCCGGTATTGCCATCGATGTATGCGAAAGCACCAGCCGGTTACCCGAACCCGTTCACCGGCACCATCAAGGCCAAAGTAAATTTTGATTCGGAATTGTCAGAATCTCGTTACTACGTAGTGTCGTCAATGTTCGACCAGATCATCACCTTCCGTCATAAAGAATTAGCTGCTGCAACCAAAGCGATTCACGACGCCGAAAAACGCCTCGGTGGCAAAGCCAGCCCGCAACTTGATGAAGCCCGGAAGCTCACCTTCACGTCGCCCGTCACAGATGCGCAGACGAAAGACAAAACGTTGTTAGCACTCTTCAAGGCTGATAAAAAAGACGCTGCAGCCACGGCACAAAGAACCAAGGTTGAAGAAGAGTGGGCACAGAAAGTGAAAGCTAACTACGCTAAGGCGGGTGAACTGGCGAGTGCTGCAAAGTAATGTTGCTGTAATAATATTTGCCATGTGTAGGACAAATATTATTTTGGGAACTTTATCGAATTCACTGCACTCAGTATAAGTGCAGTTGTTTCTTTGAAGTGAGTGAGTAGCACCGGGGGCCGCAGGAGTGCGGCCCCTTTCTTTTTTACTGGATGAAATGTGCAAAGTCCGGCATTGACGGCACTTTTCAGGCGTTTATGGCTTGAAAGCCGCGCCGGTGCTAGAGTTTATAAAAATTACAAACCTGATGCGTCGCAAACGTCATCGTTTGCATTCCGATCCTACGCGCGCATTGAACACCCTTCGCGCGCACCGCTGACCTTCAACATTTCCCATTGATGGGCCGTCTGGTTCATTGCAGTAAACTATGTTGCGGCCGTGCTGCGTGTCAATTTGAAAGTCAACCGGCCCGCGAACATTGCTGCGGTAGGCAATTTTAGCCGCTTTGATTCGCGCAAGGATGGCGTTGAAGTCGTCCGGATCTACGCGAAAACAGAAGTGATTTAGGCGGTAGCCCGCAGTAATTGAATGTCGGCGCGATGATGCCATCCGCGGGACTTTCCACCCATGTCATTTCGAACCCGGTTTTATCGGGTGAGAAATCTGCTGTTGCTGTGCTGTGGTGCGAAAGCAGATTTCTCTCTTCGTTCGAAATGACAGCGGTATTTTTCAAGGTGGTGCCATGAGGGCAGTAGTCGATAACTTTTCTTAGCCCCAAAAAAACTCGACCCCGGCCCAATTACTCCAATGAATGCGCAGGGTCGATCTTTAGTTGCGCAAAGTTACTCCGTGCGAGAACTTAAATTTCGGAAGGTAGCTTATCGAGACATTGCCAATAGCGCTTTGACGCTGTGTTTCAAAGCTCGCGCGCTACACCCGAGCGGTAGTCGGTACGAGCCTCTGCTGCCAGCTCGTCAAGCTTTCCAGAAGCGGCATCTTGCTCAATTTGTTTGTCCCACGCCGCAGCATCGTACTCAGCAAACCAGCGTCGAAATTCAGCGAGATCAGCAGGTGGTAGTGACTCGATAGCTTTCTCAATGGATTTTACGTCTCCCATGCTTCTACTCCGGTAGCGATAAGACGATATGAAGTATGCGGCAAGTCACTGTTGAAGCGCAATTTTGGCGGCTGTCGTATAGGCTGAAAGTCAGAGTGGCCACAGTGAATGTTTTCGCATAGTCACCAGAGAAAATGGGCTCCTTTGATTTTCTCGTCTCTGAATTGTAGAGAGTTAGACATGCGAAGTATTGTTACTCTGACCCCGAATCGCTTCCTTCCGAAGCATGACGGCAACGACTCCAAGAGCCAAAACAAAATAAAGTGAACCGACAATAGCAAGTATGCGATACCACTGATGGTCGAATGCGGCTCGATTCGCTTTCACGAGAAACGCAACTATTTCTTCTTCGGAATACTTTTCCTTTCTCGCACCATCAAGGTCGAATCCACGACTGGCGGCGACTTTGGATATTCGGGTTTCAATGAATACCGGATCGGTTTGGATTTCATCGCGGAGATAGATAAAACTAGCGCCCAAAGAAGAAGCTGCTAGTGCCGTTAGTACTAAGAGCCATGCCAAAGCACGCTTGCGAAGTGAAGTCATCTTGTCATTTCTGCGAGGGGACTTCTTTAGATGGTTTGATGTTGTACCGATCCAAACCCCATTTTTCAAATCTGCCGCCGCCTTCATAGCGGTATGTGACGCTACCGTCCTCCCCTCGGTAGACCTTGCCTACAACTAGTTGCGGCATCGTTTGTTCAGATACCTCCCGAAAAGTGGAGCCGTCGAGCCAACTTGTTTTGCCAGTCCGCGAATCAATTCGGTAAACACGACCATCGGGCCCAGTGCGTAGCTGGAAGTTTTCGGTCGATCCGCTGGCTTTAGAAGAGTCCGTATTTGGTGATGCGCAACCAACAAGAGCGAGTGCGCAGGCGAAGAAGAGGTATCGATTCATTTCGTTACTCCAAAATCTGCGTCGCGAGTTTCGAGGATTCTGCCGGCCGCCAGACTTGAGGCATCTTGCGCAGATGGGACGACAGTTGCTCGTTTCATCTTATGTCGGCGAATACGGGATGGCCAGTTAGGCCAGACAGAATCCGCCTAATCTCATTCTGATTTTGCTCGAGCCACCAGTAGGCAATGGGCTTCCCTTGAGCCTGCTCCAGTAGCGCAGGCAACTCTCTCTGTAGATTTTGAACGCCGGCCGCAAATGCCTGCTCGTAGTTTTCGTCTGTGATAATGACGACGCCCGGATACCTGTCGGGTTCGCACTCGAAATTAAGCTTTAGAAATGTATGCTTGAAGTTGCCATCGGGGCTTCGCCAAAGGTGGCACATTCCGCCGGTTTGCATTGCGTACTTGGGCTTCGAATCCATTTGTTTCCCCATTTGGTAGGTAAATAGGCGGCGAGCAATTTCGTTGTGAAGCCAAACTAGATATAGGGAGACTCGCGTCTGCATACAATTCCGCGGCGCTCCCTATCATTCCGTGAATAAAGTGAAAAAAATCATATTGAACAGCAGCTTAACATCGACCATTCCGCATTTCACCACCATTAACAGATTCACGAAGTACAGCAGTTGCATTCTCCGCCTGCCGCAACAATAATTTTCACTCAAATATCAAACTCAAGCACCATAGCGCTTCTCAGGACATTTTCCGGTAATCATATATCTAACTGGACAACCCATGAGCCGCAAAAACAGTGACACGAAGCCCGCGAAAGCGGGCTTTTTTATTTTGGCGCTAACGACCGTTCTAGGAATTGTCGGTGTAAAAATGAAACGGGAGTTTGGATTTGCAGCGATCACAAGACAGGGTGTAATGACGCGGGGGCGCGGTATCTCTAGATTCCTGAAGGAAAGACTTTTTGTATTGGAGAAAGCAGTTGCTACACAACTTATGCGCGGAATGCAGTGGTTGCACGTTGCCCTTTGCCACATAAGCAAACAAACCTCTGGCAACCTCAAAAACTTCATAATTATTCGCCTCAGTTTCCCAGTTTTTAATTTGCACCAATTCTTTTTCAAGATTGCCTATTCGACTGGATTGCGTTTGCTGTTTCTCAAGACCGGCGAGCGCCCCTGTCTGAGCCAATATCAGTTTGGCATTTACCTCGGAAACTGCGGCGACGATCTCATTGTAATTGCCAAGACTTTGCGCGGACTTGAGAAGGGTAGTTAGCGCATTTATGCTTGTGAAAGCTGCGGAAATTTCCGCGTACATGGTCAGACTTCTTTCACCGGTGTTGATGCGTTGGTTCCCTTAACAAGGTCAATACCGTGCAGACAGTCGGCCTTGTTGCGGTATCCCTCGCCACCGTTTGCAATCGGTTCGCCGTTTGATGAGACCAAACGCCAGCGCCAATCTTTGCTGCCCAGAATACCCAAGTTCGCGCCAATCAGCCCCGGCGATTGTTGATAAATTTCAAAATGCATGGAAACTCCCTATGAATGAATACTGCGGTGAATACGACCATGACGGCCAACGTTGGGCGCTGAACATTTTTGCAAGCAATGAAGAAGATGCGATAAAGCGAGCCGAGGAAATCCGGGGATCGTTCCGGGTGCTGGGTAAATTGGAGTGCGTAATCCCATTCGGCAACGAACAGGATACGCCGTTACCAACCAGCTAAAAAAAGTATTTGACTGGACAATATTTACGTGTTACGATCCGTCTGTCGTAGTGTGAAACAGAAGGAAGGCGAGAGAATGAATAACTTGCTACACTCGACGCAGAACCGCCGCCTTACCTACGCGGCATTGATCGGCAAGGAATCGCAATGGTCGCAAAACTAAAACCGTTGAACATGAGTTTTGATGAGGCGCTTACGCGATTGGCGAAAGTGCCGAAGTCCAATAAGGTAGTAGAAAAGAAAGCTGTAAAAGAGAAACAGGCCGAAGCGGTTAAGACGCCCCGACCTGCGGGTAAGAAGTCACCGTAATAATGATTGGGCTTTAATAGCCATCTCTATAGCCTCCTGATCGGGATAATCCCCCCGACCTTGGGTTGCAGTAGCCAGCAGCGCGGGATTAGTGGGGTAACTGCCCACAATAGAAAGCCGATGTGCTGGTACACATCGGCTTTCGGTTTTTTGGTTGGTTGAGTTCATGGCCGAACAATAAAGCTGGGCCAGAAAAATTGCGCGTTACCTGCGGCGCAAGTCACCGCAACTGCGGCGATTCTCTACTTAAGTAACTGTTTTGAAAGACTGAAAACCTTTTGTAAATTGCGCTCGGAAACGCCTTCGTTCCCATCATTCTTGTCTACCAAAGTGCGAATAAGCTCAGCCTCTGACTTGTAGTCGCGATGCTGGCGGCTTCCGCGCTCACCCTTGATGTACGCCAGCATTGCACCGACGATGCGGTGAAGGCTATCGCGCTCGCGGTCTCCAATAGGTGATTCTGGTGGCGAGAGTATTTGAGTTATAGCCACAGGTTTTACGGGCGGCGTGTAGCCCGCAAATGCAGTTGGCATCGACCACTTTAAATGCTTCGCCCAAGTTATAAATTGCGGAATTTCGATCTTGAATGTTAGTTTATCTCCAACAATTTGATTGGAATACAAACCGGGTTCATCTGGTCTGTACACTAGATGCTCAAGTGCGATTTCGGTGCGCTGCTGGTAAATATTCCACCCGTCTGGGTCTCTAAGCACCTGTTGAATACCGTACTCTTCAACTTGTTGCGGGTCGCGATCAATGCTCAGCAGTACGCACGCACGCAATGATGCCCTCGGCATTTGGTTCCAGTAGGCCCAATCCACGCTCATTTGACACCCCCTTAGTACCAAGTATGCACCAACAAAAAAACCCGCATCAGCGGGCCTTTTCAACCTAACGAGGGACTATCTTGTCCGCCTATCTATATGATTACCCATTTTCCCTCCAAATCCCTCGCCAGTTCTAGAGTTTAAATTTTATGCCTTCTGCGCCGCCTCCCGAATCGCCTGCAAAGTCGTATTCGGCGATATCGCCTCCGGATCAATCCGAATCTCGATCAACGCAGGTTTACCGGCCCTCATCGCACGCTCAAACGCAGGCGCAAACTCCGCCGTGTTCTCCACCACCTCCCCACTCGCGCCAAACGCGCGCGCGTACGCGGCGAAATCGGGATTGACCAGCGCCGTCCCATGTACGTGGCCGGGGAATTCGCGTTCCTGATGCATGCGGATGGTGCCGTACATATTGTTATTGACGACGATGAAAATCACATTGAGCTGGTATTGCACCGCCGTGGCGAGCTCTTGTCCGGTCATGAGAAAGCAGCCATCACCGGCGAACGCGACCACGACGCGATCTGGATGCACGGCTTTGGCCGCGACTGCCGCAGGCACACCGTAGCCCATCGCGCCGGAAGTCGGTGCGAGCTGTGTGCGAAAGCGGCGGTAGCGATGGAAGCGGTGCACCCAGGTGGCGTAGTTGCCAGCACCGTTGGTAAGAATCGCGTCGGCTGGCAATACGCTTTCGAGGTGCTGCATCACGTCCCACATCTGCACGGCACCCGGAATGGTTTTCTGCGTCTGCCACGCTTTGTAATCGGCATTGGCTTCCGGCACCGTCGTTTCTACCCCGGCTTGCGCTACCCGAGGCAATGCGGCAAGGGCTTTCGCCATCGCGGCCATGGTGGCATTGATCATCAGGTCGGCTTGATAGACGCGGCCAAGTTCCTCGGCACCGGCGTGGATGTGTACCAGTGTTTGCGCGGTTTCTGCTGCATTCGCAGGTTCGATGAGCGTGTAGCCGCTGGTGGTCATCTCACCCAGCCTTGGGCCGATGGCGATGATCAAGTCCGCCGCCTTGATGCGCGCAGCGAGTTTGGGATTAATGCCGATGCCCACGTCACCGGCGTAATTCGGATGGGCGTTGTCGAACAAATCCTGAAAGCGGAATGCGCAGCCAATTGGGATTTTTTGTGTCTCGGCAAAATGCTGCAAATCCGCGCAGGCCTCGGTGTGCCAGCCGCTGCCACCGGCAATCACAAATGGTTTTTTTGCTTTGGATAGCAGGCCGGAGAGCCGCGCTAATGCTTGTTCTCCGGGCGATGTTTCAATGCGCTGCCACGCGCGCGCATCGGCAACTGTGGCGGTTGCCGATAGCATGTCTTCCGGCAGCGCCAGCACCACCGGCCCCATGCGCCCGGAGGTTGCGACCTGATACGCGTGCGCGATGAATTCCGGGATGCGATCAGCGCGGTCGATCTGCGCAACCCATTTCGCCATTTGGCCAAACATGCGGCGGTAATCAATTTCCTGAAACGCTTCGCGCTCGACAAAATCGCTGCCGACCTGGCCGATGAAGAGAATCATCGGTGTCGAATCCTGAAACGCGGTGTGCACGCCAATGGAGGCGTTGGTCGCACCGGGCCCGCGCGTGACCAGACAAATACCGGGTCTGCCGGTTAATTTGCCGTAGGCTTCGGCCATGTTGGCGGCACCAGATTCGTGACGGCAGGTGATGAGTCGGATGCTGTCGCGGTGTTCATACAATGCGTCGAGCACCGGCAGATAGCTTTCGCCGGGCACACAGAATGCAATATCGGCGCCATGAATTTTGAGTTGATCGACGAGAATTTTCCCGCCGCTACGAGGTTGTTTGATAGTCATAGCTGCTTCACTTCAAAGCCGCGCGCCTTCAGCATTTCCACCAGTCCGCGCTGCCCGACCAGATGCAGCGAGCCGACCGCGACAAAATGTGGTGTGCGACCGGCCAGATAGTCTTCAATTTTTTTCAGCATCGCCGGATGGCGGCTGTACAGCAACACCTCATCGAGTTGGTCCGACATGCGCATGCCTTTGTTCACGTCGCGGGTCACGTCCTGCATCAGTTTCACATCGCCGGTCTGCCAGGCATTCACCATGCCCGTCACCTGATCGGGTGATTTGCCGGATTCCAGCACGCTGATCGCGTTATCCAGAAACGCCTCCTGCAACATCGGCGACATGCCGTTCAACATCTTCAATTGCCCCAGTTGCGATTCAAGCTCCAACACCGGTTTGCGGTCATCCTTCGCCTTGGCGATCAAATATCCATCGACGCCGAGATTCATGTCATAGCCAAGCTTCGAAAATTCGGCGATCGACAAAAACCCGCCAATGAGAAAGGGCTTCATCGGCTTCACGGCTTCGAGCGGAATATTCAATCGCGCCAACTGCGTTTTGAGCCGATCAAATATTGGCATCGGAATATGTTTATCAAGGCTATCTGGCGCTTTGTAGTTGATGATCTTGTCGATGTCAGCCAAACCATCGCTGCTGGAAATGTCTGCCTCGACAACAAGCGCCTGCGATTGCTTCAGTGCGGCCTCGACCTGTGGCTGCAAAGGATAAAACGCGCGCTTGCCGACGTGAATCGTGCCGAACAGATAAATCACGTTTGTCTTTGATTTGACTTCCCAGAGAAATGATTTGGCAGCGCCCGAAGCTGTCACGCCCGCCTCAGGTTTGGCCGGGGCGGCGGTGGAGGATTTGTCCCCTACGGCTGGCTTGGTGGGGTCATAAGCGACTGCTACCGCCGCAGGCGCTACACTTTGCGGCACAGCGGCAGCGGCTCGCGCGGCTGGCATCAGAAAAAACACGAGGACGCTCAGGAAAAGCGCATGAAATGGATGTGAAAGTTTCATCGGCCACAATCAACAAAATAAAACCCGAACAGTGACACATCGCTGAGCCTATATCAACTCACCCAGCATTCTTGCAACTGCGCATCTTGATAGCGAAGATTGCTAGAATAACTGCACAACTATCTGAGGAGAAATCATGTGGAACACCAATAAAATCATTCCTGCTCTGTCCGCCGTTGCGTCGGTGCTGCTCGCGCTGCTGTTGCCTGCCGGAAATGCCCAGGCGCAAGAATGCAAAAATCGTGGCGAGCTCGATGCCATGTTTTGCGACGAAAACAAGGACATGGTTGCCGATACGCCGAAAGACGCGAAGAAGCTGAAGAACCCCTCCACTATCGTCTTCACCTATACGCCGGTCGAAGACCCAGCCGTTTACGAAAAAGTATTCGCGCCGTTCACCGAATATTTGGGCAAGTGCCTGACCAAAAAAGTGGTGTTCTATCAAGTGCAATCGAACGCCGCTGAAATCGAGGCGATGCGGTCGGGGCGATTGCATGTCGGCGGTTTCTCAACCGGCCCCACTGCCTTCGCTGTAAACCTCGCAGGTGCGGTGCCGTTCGCGGTCAAAGGCGACGCCAAGGAATTCCAGGGCTATAACCTGATCGTGATAGTGAAAAAATCCTCGCCTTTCATGAAACTTGCTGATCTTAAAGGCAAGAAAGTCGCGCACACCGCACCATCATCAAACTCGGGCCATATGGCACCGATGTCGCTGTTCCCGGCCGAAGGATTGGCACCTGAGAAAGATTACAAAATTCTTTTTTCGGGCAAGCACGATCAAAGCGTCATGGGCGTGAATTCCGGCGATTACGATGCAGCCGCGGTGGCATCTGACGTTTACCATCGCATGGCATCGCGGGGACAGATCAAAGAGGACGATTTCCGCATCATCTATGTAAGCCAGAAATTCCCGACTTCCAGCTTCGCGTACGCACATGATCTCGAACCCGAGCTGGCCAAGAAAATGGTGAAGTGCTTTTACGATTATCGCTACACGCCTGAAATGCAAAAAGCATTTGATGGGGCAGATCGCTTCTTTCCGGTGACCTTCCAGAAAGACTGGGACGTTGTGCGCAAAGTTGCCGAAGGTTCTGGTGAAGCATTTAACCGCGCCAATTACGACAAACAAACCGCCAAAGAAGCCGAGGCCGCCAGGAAAAAGGCGGAAGACGCCGCCAAGGGTAAGAAATAGCAGCATTCATCGTTTGCCATCACCCTCTCCAGCATGAGAGGAATACTCTTTTATTCCCTCTCCCCGTAATGGGGAGAGGGTTAGGGTGAGGGGATGTCAAAGAAACATCACACATGATTAAGTTTCTGACTGTCGCATTTTTGACTGTTGCCACCCTACCCGCGTGGCCTCAGGACACCTGCAAACACCGCGGTGATCTCGACGCACTCTACTGTGACGAAGACGGCAACATGACCGCCGACGCGCCGACGAATCCGAAGAAATTAAAAAATCCTGCTAGTTTGATGCTCAGTTATTCGCCACAGGAAGACAGTGTGGTCTATGAAAAGCTGTGGACACCTTACGTCGATCACATGAAATCATGCACCGGAAAACCAGTACGCTTCCTGCCCGTTTATTCCAGCGCAGCGACCGTGGAGGCATTGCGTTCCGGTCGTATTCAGTTGAGCCTGTTGTCGGCGGGCGATACGCCGTTTGCTGTCAATATCGGCGGTGCTGTGCCGATCGCAGTCCACGGTACTGCGAAGGACGGCATTGCCGCTTATCACCTCATTGTGGTGGTCAAAAAGGACAGCCCGTTCAAAACGCTCGCCGATTTGAAGGGCAAACGGATCGCGCATGTGTCGCCTTCTTCCAATTCCGGCAATCTCGCGCCACGCGCCTTGTTTCCAAAAGAGGGACTTGTCCCCGATAAAGACTACAAGGTGCTCTATTCCGGCAAACACGATAATTCCGTGTCAGGTGTGCTTAGCGGTGACTACGACGCTGGTGCGGTGGCAGACGACGTGTTGATTCGCATGCTCCAGCGCGGCGTACTCAAACCTGATGAGCTGCGGATTATTTACAAGAGCCAACCTTTTCCGGCGGGCAGCCTCGCGGTTGCGCATGACCTTGATCCCCAATTGAAGAAAAAAATCATCGATTGCACATTTACGTTCCGTTTTCCCACCGAACTTTCCGCCGCATTTCGTGGCCCGGATCGATTTGTGCCGCTCGATTACAAACGCGATTACACGTCAGTGCGCAATGTTGCAGAAGCGAGCGGAGAATTATTAAATCGCGCCGGCTTTGATGCACGCAAAGCGCGCGAACAGGAATTAGAAAAGAAAAAAACCGGGGACGCTGCAAAAAAATGACAACAGACCGCTCCATACAAATCCGCGGCTTGGTGAAGGAATACAAGCGCGGCGTGCCGGTGTTAAAGGGCATTGACCTCACGATTGCGGGTGAAGGCATCACCGCCATCATTGGCCCGTCTGGCACAGGAAAATCCACGCTGATTCGTTGCATCAATCGGCTGATCGAGCCGACTGCCGGCGAGATATTGTTTCAGGGCATGGATCTGGCCAAGCTCAAAGGTGCCGAACTGCGCATGGCGCGACGAAGAATCGGCATGGTGTTTCAGGAATATAACCTCGTCGAACGCCTGACCGTAATGGAAAACGTGCTCACCGGGCGCTTGGGTTACATGTCTGCATTCAAGGCATGGCTGCGCAAATTCACGCCTGAAGATATTGAGGAGGCATTCAACCTGCTCGATGCAGTCGGACTTGCCAGTTTCGCCAACCAACGCGCCGATGCGCTCTCCGGCGGGCAGCGACAACGGGTCGGGATTGCACGCGCCGTGATGCAGCATCCGGAAATATTGTTGGCCGACGAGCCTACGTCCTCGCTCGATCCGAAGACCTCGGTGGAGATTATGGAATTGATGGCCAACCTTGCTGGCAAGCGCAATATTCCGGTGATTGTAAATATTCACAATGTTGAATTGGCCAAAAGATTTTGTCAGCGCATGATCGGTATGACGGGAGGCAAGGTAGTGTTTGATGGGTCGCCTTCGCAACTTAGCGATGCGAATTTGAAGGCGATTTATGGCGGGGAGAATTGGATTGAATGATTTTCGTCGTTCCCGCGCAAACGGGAATCCAGCGACTTTCGCGATACGACGCT
>JAYURJ010000102.1:0-4650 GCA_043756275.1 Betaproteobacteria bacterium
CGGTCTGCGGCGTTGCAAATCCTCGCCATAGCGGTGCGCAGCCTGCCCCGGCAGGCATTAAGCCGGGGGCTCCGGTTTGCGCCTTGCAGCCCATCCCAAACCAAGGCGCGCGTCCTCGCGGGGAATAAATCGGCGCTTCCCTAACGGTGAGCGCTTGTTCCCGTCACTGATTTGATTCGATCCCAAAGAGATGCCAGTTGCTTTGCGCCGTTCTGCGCAAAGCTCGGCATTTCATCGTAAGGCGTCAATCCCAATTCAGCCTTCAGCTCGTCCTTGCGGGTCACAATCTGCTTGGCGAGCGCGACCAGATTCAACTTCGCTTCAGTCGCCTTCGGAAACATCTCGCCTTCTTCTTCCTTGACGTGGTGGTCGATGTACTCACCCAGCACGGTGAAGCGAGCGCACGTCATCGGGTCAGATGCGCTGCCCGATTCAATCTGTGCGATCAGATCCTTGGCCCCGGCGTGCTCGACATCAGCTTCGTTCATCAATGCTTCTTCATCCGGGCACGCTTTGCGCATTGCCGGATAGAAAACTTCTTCCTCCACTTGAGCGTGAACTTTTAGTTCGCCACAAACCGCGTCCATTAGTTCCTGCTTGAGCTCGTCATAGTCGCCTTCTGGCGCTTCCTCGAATTTCTTGAATTCTTCAAACAATCCTTTGACTCGTTTGTGGTCTTCCATCAGTAGCGCTACCGCATCTTTTTTGGCGGCGGGCTTGTTTTTTGTCGTCATGATTTTTCCTTTGGTTAATCTAATGAATGTCGGTATTCCCGCCCTCGCCGACAAGCAAGGGCGGGTGATACAGCGTTAACTGCGCAACGGCGTGATTACTGATGCCCTTTACGGCCATCGCCCTGTTTGTCGGTACCGCTCTTCGATTTTGTGTCGTCCGATCTGTCCGATGATTTCTTATCGCCGGAACCTTGTGAATGCTTTCCGTCCGTCTTGCTGCCGTCTTTTTTGTCACTGTCTTGCTTGGATGTGGAATGTTTGCTGTTAGGCATGTGAGACTCCTGAAATTGAAATGAATTGAGATGGGAACAAGAATTACCGAAACTTCGTTTCTGCGGTTTCGTCGTCAAGGTCGTCGCCACCTTCATCGTCCGGGTGGACGACTGATCTGCCGGAACGCCCTTGAACGTCGTCGCCGTTGTCGAAGTCATGCCGGTCTGTTTCTATGGATCGGCGGCTACGTTTCTCGGCGTGGCTGTCTTCCGTGTTGGCTTCATCGTCTGCCACACTTCGTCCGCCTTGCTGTTTCTGAAAACGGCCGGTTTGCTGCTGCTGTCGCTCTTTACTTTGGTCTTGATCGGATTGCCTGTTGGTGGGGTTCATGATCGATTTCTCCGTAAACGCGTGGGGGAGATTGCGTTGCGCACGAACGCGTGACCGTGCACAGCGAAACGATGTTGAACGGGTGCCGCAATATCGCCTGTAGGCTGGGATATGACTCGAATGTCGGTGAACGACGGAATGTGGTCCGCTATGTGCGCCCGCAAACAGATACGCGTTTTCTCCCGTCAGCACGGCTGCAGGAGGCGGTCCACAGGACGGGAAAATTCAGGGCCGGGTGTGGTCACGGGCAAAAAAGTAAGTGAGCGTATGGGGAACAATTTTTCGAGGCAATCGCGAAACGCCGTTTTCCCGAGCACCCCGACATCGACACGATTATTGCCTGGACGCCTCTAATCAAGTCAAAAAGAGAATTACAAGCGCTGGCGGGGCTTCCCAGCCACAAATGCCCGAAGATGCCCGCCAATGCTGGTGTTATTGCAATAAAAAACACCGTCATGCACATTTGTTCCCCAGCAAATAACACTGAGCGTTACCAGACATAAGGTGTAGACTAATTGACTCGGTCACGTGGTCTTTGCATCTGCACCACGGACCCGCCCTTCCCCCAAGATGCCCCGAAGGTGAACATCATGCCTACCCTCAGCAACCCAAAGCAAAACCGGCTCCTTGCTTCTCTGCCAGATAGCGACTTCGGACGACTGCTGCCGGATCTGGAGCGCATCGCCATGCCGCTGGGATGGAATGTCTTTGACGCGGCCTCGCCGGTCAGCTACGGGTATTTTCCGGGCACTTCGGTGGTGTCGATGTTGCACGTCATGGAAAACGACCAGCCGCCGGAAATCACCTTTGCCGGCAGCGATGGTCTGGTCGGGATCCCGCTGTTCATGGAAGGTGAACAGTCGCTGCGCCAGGGCGTCGTGCATATCGGCGGCGATGGTTATCGCATCAAGGCCGACGTATTGAAATCAGAATTCGTGCTGGGCTTGGGCTTTCAGCAATTGGCATTGCGTTATGCAAAATCGGTACGCGCGCAATTGGCGCAGACCGCCGAATGTGGCCGGCAGCATTTGCCGGAACAGCAACTGGCGCGCTGGTTATTGCTCTACAGCGATTCATGTGCGGACACCGAACTGAAGGTGACATCGGCGTTGATTGCCAACATGCTGCGTCGCGAGGGTGTCGCGCAGGCCGTGGAGACACTGGAAGTTGCCGGTGTGATCCACTATGCGCGCAGCCATATCACCATTCTCGATCACAGCACACTGCAAGAGTACGCCTGCTATTGCTACGGTGCGGTCAAAAGTGAATTCGCTTCCCTGCTGCGGGATCGCACCGAACGGGCAGAAGTTTCAGGTCCTGGCGGTCAATCTGCGGCAAACGCGCCTCTTGGGTCGCGGTCGGCATCATAAACGGATGCGGATGCGAGTGCCTCGTGTACGCCCTGAGGTTCGCCAATGACCGCTCGCAAAAAATCAAAGGCGGCAGCCGCTGCTTCAGCAATCGAACCGGCGGCACCAGATACGTCAGCATCGTTTCCAGTTGTCGGCATCGGCGCTTCTGCGGGGGGACTTGCCGCGTTTGAGGCGTTTTTTTCAGCCATGCCTGCCGACAGCGGCGTCGCCTTTATCCTCGTCCAGCACCTGGCGCCCGACCACAAGAGCATGCTCGTCGAGCTCATCGGTCGTCACACCTCAATGCGAGTATTTGAAGTCGAAGACGGCATGATTGTCGAGCCCAACAGCATCTACGTCATCGCACCTAATTTCGATATGGCGTTTATCAACGGCGCGTTGCAGTTGATGCCACCGGGCGCACCACGCGGCCATCGCTGCCCAATCGATTTTTTCTTCCGTTCTCTGGCCCAAGACCATCATGCGCGCGCGATCGGTATCGTGCTCTCCGGCACCGGCAGTGATGGCGCGCAGGGGATTCGCGCCATCAAGGGTGAAGGCGGGATGGCAATGGCGCAGAACTCCGAGTCCACGCAATACGACGGCATGCCGCGCAGTGCCGTTGCCACCGGACTGATCGATTTCGTACTGGCACCCGCCGAAATGCCCGCGCAATTGATGGCTTATATCAACCACGCCTTCAGGGATCACGCTTCGGCCTCGCTGCCTTTATCGCCGGGGCTTCGCGTCGATGACGCACTAAAAAAGATTTTTGTGTTGCTGCGCGCGCAGACCGGCCACGACTTTGCGGATTACAAACTCAACACCATCCACCGCCGCGTGGAGCGGCGCATGGCCGTCAACCAGATTGCGCAAAAAGACGACTACGTTCTTTACCTGCGCAAGAATCCGTCTGAAGTGGATGCGCTGTTTCGTGATCTGTTGATCGGTGTCACCAATTTCTTCCGTGATCCGGATGCATTCCGGGCATTGGAAGATGAGGCCATCGTTCGCCTGCTCTCGAACAAAGCCGCCAGAGCGCCGATCCGCGTGTGGGTACCCGGCTGCTCGACCGGTGAGGAGGCCTATTCGATCGCCATCCTGCTGCAGGAGCGGATGGACGCGCTCAAAACCGGCTTCAAGCTCATGGTGTTTGCGACCGACGTTGATAGCGCGGCGATCGAACACGCGCGCGCCGGCGTCTATCCTGCCAGCATCGCGGCCGATATCTCGCCTGAACGGCTGGCGCGTTATTTCACCGAAGAACCCGGCGGTGGTTTTTTTCGGATCAACAAGCTGATTCGCGACATCCTGGTTTTTTCCGAACAGAGCGTCATCAAGGACCCGCCATTTTCCCGGCTCGATTTGATCAGTTGCCGCAATCTGCTGATTTATATGGGGCCCGAGTTGCACAAAAAACTCATCCCCTTATTTCATTACTCACTGAATCCGGGCGGGTTCCTGTTTTTGGGCACTTCAGAATCGGTGGGTGAGTTTGTTGAATTATTCGCCACGCTCAATCGCACCCAGAAACTCTATCAACGTAAGGACGATGGCAGCACCCAACGAATGTCGCTGACACGATTTTTGCCGAAGGTGAAGGGAAAAGGCGCCGCGCCGCACCGCGCCGGAAAGGCAGGCGGTGATGCAGCCGCGCAGTTCCGTGAGCTCACCGAGCAGACGCTGCTTCAGCATCACACGCCGGCAGGGGCTTTGGTCAATGAGCGTGGCGATATCCTTCACATCCACGGGCGCACCGGGATGTTTCTGGAACCGGCACCAGGTGAGGCTGAACTCAATATTCTGAAAATGGCCCGGCAGGGATTGCGGCCCGCGTTGACCCGGGCGTTGCACAAGGCCGCAACCACCAATGAAGCGGTTTCGTGCATTGACCTTCGCGTCAAGACCAACGGTGATTTTTCGCGTGTCAATGTCAAGGTTCAGCCGGTCGCCGCCGACGT
>JAYURJ010000103.1:0-4624 GCA_043756275.1 Betaproteobacteria bacterium
GCCAAGCTCAATGAGGCCGAAATCGCAAGTGAACTTCGGGTGTCGCGTGGTCCGGTGCGCGAGGCCTGCCGGGCGCTCTACCAGTCAGGCTTGCTGCGCGCAGAAAAAAACCGTGGTGTGTTTGTTCGGCAAATCACCATTGAGGAAGCCTACGAAATATACGAGGTGCGCGCGGCACTTGACGGGATGATCGGTCGTCTCGCCGCAAAGCGCATCCAGCCCGCGCAGCTTCAACGGCTGCGCGAAATCGTCAAGCGCATGCACAGCGCCAGCCGGGCACTCGACGCAGATGCGTACTTCCCACTCAATATCGAATTCCATGAAGTACTTGGTGAGGCCGCCGGTAATCACGCCCTGCTCCAAAACTACCAGCGCATTGTCAATGAACTCAACCTCTACCGTCGCGAGGTGATTGCCCGCAGCGCGGAAAGTATTCCCGAATCGACAAAAGACCACGAGGAAATCGTAAACGCGGTCGCCAAAGGTGACGAAGCGCTCGCCGGACGCCTGTTATTCGAACATGTGCTCAACGGCCGTGAACGCCTGCACCGGGTTCTGCACGAAGCCCCAGCGCCGCGTGCCAAAGCCGCGCGTACGTCAACGACTTAAGACTGTCATCTCTAACGGTTAAATTGAAAAAACGCCAATATGCAAACCGCAAGAAAACAAACTATCGTCACCGCCAATGGCGTGAATTATCACTGGCCGAAAAAGCCGGTAGTGGTAGTTTGCATCGACGGCGGCGACCCGGCGTATTTCCAACAGTTTCTGAGTGAAGGGGCGATTCCCAACATCGCACGCTTCATACAACAGGGATTCAGTACCGTCGCCGACGGCACGGTGCCAAGCTTCACATGTCCCAATAACATGTCAATCATCACTGGTACGCCCGCATCCAAACACGGCATCTCCGGTAATTTTTACCTGGACACGGCTACCGGTAAAGCAGTGGTGATGTCTGGTCCGGAATTGCTGCGCGGCGACACCATCCTCTGCCAGTTTGCGCGCGCTGGTGCCAGGGTGGTCTCGATCACGGCTAAAGACAAGCTGCGCCGACAGCTTGGGAAAAATCTGGACCTCTCCGGCGGCAGTATCAGCTTTTCTTCTGAAAAAGCCGACCAGTGCACGATGGCCGAAAACGGCATAGAAGACGTGCTCGCATTCGTTGGACAGCCATTGCCCAATATGTATTCCGAAGCGTTATCGCTGTTTGTGCTCGATGCCGGCATCAAGATCCTCGAGCGTGATCGTCCGGACCTCATGTACCTCTCGCTAACCGATTATGTGCAGCACAAGTACGCGCCCACGGAGGCCGCAGCGAAGCGGTTCTATCAAGACCTTGATGCCCGCTTCGGCAAGCTCGCCGCCCTCGGCGCGATGGTTGCGCTGACGGCAGACCACGGCATGAACGATAAATCGACTGCCGAAGGAAAGCCCAATGTGATCTGGCTGCAAGACGTACTCGACGCAAAATTTGGCAAGGGAGATACCACCGTCATCTGCCCGATCACCGATGCTTTCGTCGCTCATCACGGCGCGCTGGGCGGCTTCGTGCGGGTGTATTGCCGGGGCAAGACAACACCCACGCAAGTAATCGAACTGGTACGTGGCATTGAGGGCGTTGAGCTCGTGTACGACAAAGAAACTGCGTGCCGACTGCTGGACCTTCCGGCTGATCGCGAAGGCGATGTGGTGGTCATATCAACCGCCGGCGTGTGTGTCGGTGGCTCGGAAAAAGATCACGACCTGTCGGGATTGGAAGGTCATCGCCTCCGCACCCACGGCGGGGTTGCTGAAGCGAAAGTGCCGATTATCCTTAGCGAGCCTCTCAGCGATGAATACAAGTTGAAAGCCGGGGTGGCGATGCTAAAGAGCTATCAGGTGTTCGATCTCGCTATCAACGGCGCGGCGGCGTGATGCCCGACACCCCCATGGACTCGCTCGTGAATACTGAACCAGACCTTGGCTACCGTGCGCAGGGCTTTTACTACGGCGGCAAGTGGGAATCGCCCGCGAGCAGCAATACCTTCGTTTCACACAGTCCCTCCACGGGAAAGCGGCTAGCCGAAGTCCCGCTGGCAGGTGCAGAAGATGTTGATCGTGCCGTAAAAGCTGCGGTCAAGGGCTTTGCCGAATGGCGTAAAGTCGGCCTCAAGGAGCGTGCAAAATGTATGGAAGCATTCGCCAAGCGCATCCGCGAACACGCGAAAGAGCTTGCTCTTATGGATTGCGTGGATTCGGGCAATGCGCTCAGCGGCATGGAAGGCGACATGCAATGGACCGCAGACAGCCTCGACTATTTCGCTGGTCTCATCACCGAGGTAAAAGGCGAGACTAGTTCGCATGGCCCACGGCACATGAACCTGCTCACCCGCCAACCATACGGCGTGGTGGCGAAGCTCAATGCCTTCAATCACCCCTTCCGTTTCTGTGCGGAGAAAGCCGCCGCGCCGCTTGCAGCCGGCAATTGCGTTGTGATCAAAAGTTCCGAGCAGGCACCAATATCGAGCTTCAGGTTGGCGGAGTTGGCTGACGGCCTTTTTCCACCGGGTGTCATCAACGTGATTGCTGGCGACGGCAAGACCGGTGCGATGCTGGTCAGCCACCCACTCGTATCGCGTGTCGGCTTTATTGGCTCAGTAGAAACCGGTCGCAAGGTTGCCGTCGGCGCAGCCGAGGGCTTAAAGCGTGTGAGCCTCGAGCTCGGCGGCAAGAACCCAATCATTATTTTTCCCGATGCCGACCCAAAGAAAGCAGCCGCAGCCGCTATCAAGGGCATGAACATGAACCGGCAGGGGCAATCATGTAGTTCAACCTCGCGTGTATTCGTCCACGCGTCCTTGCACGCTGCGGTCGCTGAAGAGATTGTTCGGCTCGCCGAGGCGCTGCCGGTCGGCTTTCCGTGGTTGGCAAAAAACGAACTCGGCCCGGTGGTGTCAGCGCAACAGTTTGCACGCATTATGAGTTTCATCGATGCGGGGAAAACGGAAGGAGCAAAATTGCTCACCGGCGGTGGCCGGCCCGATGATCCGCACCTTGCCAACGGCCATTTTATCCGCCCGACCGTGTTCGACGATGTGCTTCAGGAAATGCGTATCGCCAGCGAGGAAATTTTCGGGCCGGTCATGTCGATCCTGCCTTGGAAAGACTTCGAGGACATGCTCGCTCAGGTCAATTGCCTGCAGTACGGATTGACCGCAGCAATCGTCACCAACCAGCTAGATCGCGCAATGGAAACGGCCATGCGGGTCGATGCCGGTTATGTGTGGATCAACGCAACCGGGCGTTATCTCGGTGCGCCCTACGGTGGATGGAAAGCAAGCGGGCTCGGTGTTGAGGAGACGTTTGAGGAATTGCTCAGCTATACGCAATTGAAAAATATCAATATGAGATGGTAGCGGGTCAATACGAACGGTTAGCGGCAATAAACAACCATGAGGAGCGATGACATGAACACGATCAAGAAAAGCTGGATGAGGTGGGCGCTGCGCGCAGTGGCGCTTGTAGCGGCGTTTGTGGCGGCGCTGGGATTTGGTACTGCGCAGGCGCAGCAATGTGAAGACCCAAAAGTGTTGCGCTTCTCGATTATCCCGACACAGGAGTCGGTGCGCGAACTGACGCTCTACAAGCCGGTGCTGGACCTGTTGTCGAAAAACACCGGCAAGAAAATCGAGTTCTATATGCCAACATCGTATTCATCCGTGGTCGAAGCATTACTTGGTAAATGGGTGGATGTTGCGGTATTGGGGCCAGAGTCATATCTCATCGCCAAAACACAAGGTGCCAATATTGATGTGTTCGCCACTTACTACAAGAAGGGACAAGGCGTTCAGGAGCCCGGCCCGGGTTTCAAGTCGATCCTGATCACCAAGAAGGGATCAAAATTTACCTCAATCGAATCGATCAAGAGCTCGGTGATGCTACTGGTGGATCCGGCCAGCACGTCTGGCTCGATGATTCCGGAATCGATTTTTGGTGGCAAAGTCATCAAGATGCCGCTTAAGCAATATTTCAGCAAAGTTGCCTTCTCCGGCGGTCATGATCTATCAACACTTGCCGTATTCGATGGCAAGGCCGATGTGGCTTTTGTCGCCACGCATCGGTTTATGAATGCGATCGATGCCAGCAAGGGCAAGATGAAGATTGAAGACTTCAACATCCTCTGGACTTCCCCGCTGATCCCGCAAGATCCGTTCGTCTATCGTGCAACGCTCTGCCCTGACCTTAAAACAAAAATCCAGCAGACTTTCGTGACCCTGGACACAACCGATGTCGGCAAGGCATACCTCGCCAACGTCGGCAGCGAGAAGTTCGTTGTAATGAAGGATTCCGATTACGACGTGATCCGCGAAGCAGGCGGCGGCAAGTAACACATTGCATCGATGCGCCGGACACACGCGAGTGTGTCCGGGTTCCTTCGCGCAGGGTTAACTGGATTCGAAAGCATGCACACCGTACTCGACGTAAGGAATCTTCGTGCTGGCTACGCCGACCGCGAGATCCTCAAGGGCATCAGCTTCACGCTGAACTCGGACGACTTCTTTGCCATCATCGGACCAAGCGGGGCAGGAAAATCGACGCTGATCCGTTGTGTGAATCGATTGGTCGAGCCAACAAGCGGCGA
>JAYURJ010000104.1:0-13660 GCA_043756275.1 Betaproteobacteria bacterium
GGGGATTCGTGATTGAACAAGATGCCGTTACACGCATACATGCCATACGCCTCACGGTAGTTGACCGTGATCCAGTAGGCATAAAGTTTTGCCACCGCATAAGGGCTGCGCGGATAAAACGGCGTTGTTTCTCGCTGCGGAACTTCTTGCACCAGGCCATAAAGCTCTGACGTCGACGCCTGATAGAAGCGCGTCTTCTTTTCGAGGCCCAAAATGCGAATCGCCTCGAGCATTCGCAGTGGTCCGAGTGCATCGGAATTGGCAGTGTACTCAGGCTCTTCAAACGAAACGGCCACGTGCGACTGCGCCGCAAGGTTATACACCTCGTCCGGTTGCACCTGCTTCATGATTCGAATGAGGCTTGAACTATCGGTCATATCACCATAGTGAAGTATCAGGCGACGCCCATCAACATGCGGATCCTGATAGAGGTGATCAATGCGGTCAGTGTTGAAGAGCGAACTACGGCGTTTAATGCCGTGAACTTCGTAGCCTTTAGCCAACAGCAACTCGGCCAGATAGGCTCCGTCTTGACCTGTAATGCCTGTGATCAGGGCAGTTTTGTGTTTCTCGCTTGACAATTTTTTGCTTTCTTATCTAGAACATTGTATTCAACGGAGCATGCAAGACGACACACTGTCTGATTAGCGAGGATGGTCCATCACACGCACAATGTCTTCCGTGTCAACGTTAATCGTGCCGTCAACTACATACAGCGGCCGCCCTTTGACTTCTCTAAATATTTTGCTGATGTACACGCCGATAATTCCAATGGACAGCAATTGGACGCCACCAAAAAATATGATCACTGCAATCAACGACGTCCAGCCTCGCAGGGAAACGCTTGGATTAAAAATTTTATAGAGCACTAGGTAACAACAAAGGGAAAAACCCAACGCGGTAATAAAAAAACCAAGCAGACTCGAAAGATACAACGGTTTTTCCGAAAATGAGGTCAAGCCCGTGAGTGCGAAATTTACGTATTTTCTGAAAGAGAAAGTGGAGGTGCCCGCGTACCGGCTATCGCGTTGATAGGTCCAGCCCACCTGCTTAAAACCAACCCATGCGACCATGCCGCGGTAATAACGGCTCTCCTCTCTCATTAGCCTGAGCTTGTCGATCACGACCCGATCAATAAGGCGAAAATCGCCAGTGTCATTCGGAATTTGAGTGTCACTCAGTGCAGTCACTAGGCGGTAGTAGCCTTTGGCAACTACTTTGAACAACCAGTTCACACCATCTCGTTTAGGGCGTACTCCATAGACGACTTTGTAGCCGTCGCTCCACTTCATCAGAAAATTGAGCATGATCTCTGGCGGATCTTGCAAATCATCGTCGATGATGATGGCAATATCTCCACGAGCAAAATCGATTCCCGCTGTGATCGCAATTTGATTGCCGAAATTACGGGAGAAATTTATCAGCTTGACGTTAGGATCGATCGCAGCCAACGTGACCAGCTTGCTGTACGTTTGGTCCTGACTGTAGTCGTTGACAAAGATGAGCTCGTACTGGAATCTAGGCTTGACGGACTCCAGCACAGCCTTGGTGCGCCGGTAAAACTCGTTAATGCCGGCCTCTTCGTTATAAGTTGGCACGATGATCGAAAGTAACCAAGGCGGTTTGACGAGGTGACGATAATACTTATCAATGGCGTTAGGAACGTAGTTTTGGCCAAAGTCTATTTCGAGGGCTGTCGAAATGTGCGCTATGTCGGATGAATCGATTTCGTTCGCATCGCCCTTTTCAACCAATCGATAGGAAGCCGCTTTGCCCAAATATCGCTCAATAATTTGAACAAGGTCCAGTACCCGAGTTTGCTGCGAACTTGCAACATTGACAACACGATTCAACGCACATTCATTGCTCAGCATGGTGTGAACAATGCGATAAACATCATCGATGTCGATCAAGTTTCTGGTCGCGTTTTTCCAAACGTCGAAGTGGCGGCTTTCTGAAACGGCCGAAACCAAAAACGGCAGTAAGCTATTCGCCTCGTCCGCCAACGCCATTAATTGCGGAATTCTTAATATCAGAAACTGGGTCGCCGTTCCTTTGACCAAGTGCTCCATTCTTAGCTTGTGCGCTTGATAGGGCGTAGGTGAGGTCGGGCATTCCACAACGCTGCATGAGCTAAAGTACACAAAAATCACATCGGCATGATTTGCCAATGCATGCTTGACGGTGTTCTCTTCCGCTGCGATCTGTTGTTCGTCGTCAATCGCTGAATTGTGCACGTTGCCAGCGAACAGTAAATAGCGAGATTGCAACGCATAGTCAAGGAAGCGATTTGCAATTGCACCGCTTCCAACGACCATTTCGCTTTTACCTTTTGAATTCATCGGTTACTCCTGTGCGATCGATCGCAGCAAGCCCATGACAGGTCGTCCATCAGCTCCCGGAAGCGTAAACGGCGGATCAACACTAAGCTTCACCAAAGCGCGCGGATTTTGATGCAGATCAATCTCGATTTTTACGCTTCCGGGAGCGATTTTCTGTGCACGGAGGAACTTACCATCGACTTCGATCGATATCGTGGACTCATCTTTCGCAGTGGGACCGCCTGGAACATCCACAGAGAGGGTTAGTTTCCCGCCCCCCCACCCCGAACGCGCTCTCAGAAACAGCTGATCGGACACCCAGCCATCTTCGAACATACCGCTGAATTCAAACGCGGAATCAAACCGCTCAAAGTTCCATGGACCACTCGCCGACCGAACCGTTGGCTCAGCGACCCTAGTCTCCAACGGAACGATGGAAACGTCGCGAAGAAAGCCAACCAGTCTTCGAGTGTCAGGCGAATAGGGGACATCCAGCCATCGATAAGCAAGAGGCGCAGCCTTACGAAATTGAATCGCATCGACTCCAAAGTCAAGTAGCACGAATTTTCGACCAACAATCACGCAGGGGGTAAGGGGCTCACTCAACATGCTCATTGCACCTGCTCCTGCCGATAGCATCGTCGTCTGTGCTTCACCAAAAATCGAAATGCGCGGCAGTTTTGTGTCCGACCCGCCAAGAAAGGTTCGCGTGAAATTGATCGCCAAACGGATATCGCTATTCGTCTCAGATAAGATTTCCAGCAGCACAAAGCGACCAATGGCCGCCATGCTACTGCCCTGAACCAACGGATCCGCCTCCAAGTTATACATCGCGACGTTTGCACCAATCGCTCCGTAATACCCACCCCGTGCACTGGGTCTAAACGCTAAGTACGATCCAGTGCTGACGTTTGGCAACAGCATAAAA
The DNA here is from genome assembly GCA_043756275.1 of Betaproteobacteria bacterium. Lineage (GTDB taxonomy): Bacteria > Pseudomonadota > Gammaproteobacteria > Burkholderiales > Usitatibacteraceae > UKL13-2. Next base: position 3,250 of record JAYURJ010000104.1, read on the forward strand.
TCTTCGCGGGCTAGCGATGTTCGATTCAGTGGGGCGAGCATCCCACCCGGCAGCAAACGCGCCAGTTTTTTACCGTCATCGCGCCGTAACATTGCGAACTCAGGTCCGCTGTCGTTTGGGAAACACCTAAACGCTTCCGCCGCATAATTCGCCGTATAAAGTGCATCGACAGTTGCCCAAAATGCCTCGTGATTGGGTAGCAAGCTTTCGTGAACAGCACCGCGTCGCAAGACCGTACGCAAACTTTTACTGGCAAATGTGCCCGCAAAGTTCTGCTCGAATATGACGGGATTTGTTTTGATGCGTAGCACTGCAAATTTTCCGCTTAGTATGGTCGGTACATCCACGACTAATCCGTCGGGCGACGTTTCCGACGCCTTCGACACTTGTTCGAGCAGGTGATGTTGCGCCATGTAGGGAACAGCCCCTAAGGGGCGGGTAGCTTGTTGCACGTAGCCGTAACTTGTCCTGCCCAACACCGCCGACAAAGCGGCGACCGCAAACAATCCCACGTAGCGCCGCGCCACAAAAAGCTCGCATAACGCAACCGCAAGCAGCACAAAGAGCAGCGGTTGGACAAGCAACATCACCTTGAAGGTGCCAAAGCCGTTCCTCTGAACAAACAGGAACAAAAAGGAGATGGCTGCGGCAGCACTGAAGGACATTAGCAGAGCGTATCGTTGTCTATTGCGAAAGGCGAACACTGTCAGGGCAATGATCGAGACACATGCGATCACCGCCAATATTGTCGACCAAGGGTCATTCAACCCCTCACCCATTTTCTGAAATCCAAGCAGAATCGCCGGAAAGTCCGGCGTGAATGCGTAGGCAAAATTTGGATTTATCTTGTCTACGATTTCCGACTTTGTGGCCCCCCATCGCAAAAGCGCAAGCATCGAAGCGATGGTATTCGGCAGCGCAACGTTTAGAAGGACAACCACCGCAACCAACATCAAGCTTAAAGGTTTAATGAGCACGCGCACGGGTGGTAATTGCTTGGCTGCCGCTTGCCATGCGCCAAACAGCAGTAGACTAAGCGCAAGAAAGGGCATGGCCTCGGGGTAATACTGGCAAAGCGCGGCGACCAAAATCGCCGCAGGTACTACGCCCCGTGCCAATGACGGTGGCTGCCGGAGCACAACGGCAACCAAAATGCCTGCGGAAAACAACAACGCGAGCCCACCGGTCTGCGAAATCAGTTGGTTTAGGTACATATAGGCGCCGAGTGGCGCGACGGTCAAACAAACGATTGCGAACACCAATCGCCACGTAGCATCCCCAGCTCGGTAGATCAATAATGCAGCCACCGAGATAAGCACACATCGAATCGCTAACGCGTGAGCCATGTAGGCTTGGTCTGGCGCCATTTGAAACAGCGTTGCTGTTAGAGCCAGCAACATGACATCGCCGAACCGATGCCCGCCCTCAACGTAAAGCACAGATGACAATGCAGAATAGTCCAACCCACCGGCTATCGATTCGACGCTTGGCCGCGAGAAAAAACCATGCTCCGTGAAGTATTGAGCCGCAAGAGAACTTGTAGCCGCATCCTCGTTTACGAATCCTTGCCAGCTGCCGCCAAACCAGAGCAATCCGATTCCCACTGTGCCAACATTTGCGAGCACGATAAGGACTTGCAACGACCCAGCAACACCAATACCGCTCCAGTTGGCTCGCCTGAATACGCAGACCAACAGCCCAAGGATCGCAGCGACTACAAACGCAGACTGCCCAACCGGCATACCGGCAAAACTGGCTGTGGTTGTGACGAGCATAATGGCGGCCATGCCCACAGCGGGTGCCAAAAGGCCTCGCTGGATACCATCGCCAACCTTGGCCCAATCCAGTATCAGCCAGCCGACAAACAGCCACATCGACAGCAATAGAACAACGATTAGCGAAGACATTGAAATTACTCAGACACTTGAAGTTGCTGGAGAAGTCATAAAACCTACTTGGCTGCGTTAATTGATTTTATGCTGAGAGATTTGTCGCTAACGGCGGGCACCTGTAGCGTGACTAACGACGTATGCTCATGGGGCGCGGCGGTGACGAAGATAGCCCGCTCTTTCATCGAAGGCAGTCGGAAGCAACGCTGCGCGGCGCATTTTTATTGGATTGCAGCCCGACTGCAAACGATTGCTACTGATGCAAATCCGAACCTCGCCTGAAACACGTCGAATTGGGCGCATCGGTAGAAAGCGCATCGAAGCAACGTCAAATGCCGGGAGGTTAGCTCCGTCGGCGGACAGAGCGCGAATGATTGGCGCTGTGCAACACGAATCCGCGTCTGCACTCAACGCCGATTCGACGCCGATGACGGCTGCACGATGTAGGGCCTGCGCAGCTTGAGAAATGGCGCCTCAATGAAACGAAAGCTTAGATACGCGATTGGCATCATCAACAAGAAAAACGCCGTCGACCACAGGCACGCCAAATAGAAGTTTGAGATATCCATAATCTCCTCGTGCACAAATTTTGCCGCCGCGAACACGAAGAAAAAATGGAGTAGATAGATGGAATAGGAATACTCGCCCATGCGCCCAATGAAGCGGGAAACTGCGGAGTTCGAGCGATGAAATGAGTTGTCGTACCAAGCTATGATGCATGCATAAGCTATTGCTTCAATGGTGGGCAAAAAAATCCATAGCCCTTTCGGCGAGGGATACGACGGATAGTTATAGAAACCACCTAGGTAGTCGAATAGCCAGTAAAAAAGCAAAAATACCAAAACACCAATTGAAATTGGAGCGTGGCGATTACAAACAAGACTTCGCGAGTGAAACGCAACCATTCCGAATACAAACTGATCGATGCGCCCGAGGATCGTCCAGTAAGCCAGCCTTTGCACTTCGCCGTAACGGTAGTGAAGGTAACTGCGTAGCAAAACAGCGGCGGCGACAATCGTAAGTGGCAGAAACTTTGAATTTCGAAACATCCAAAGCAGCATCGGCAGCAGCAAGTAAAACTGTATCTCAACTGCAATTGACCAACCACCATTGGGTAACGCGGGTCGCATCAACCACAATACATAATCCAAGACGCGCTCACCACCTACAACTCTTCGAGTCGCGTCGATCAGGATAACAATTGCGAGAAGGGGTAGTAGGCGGAGAGCGCGGTTCCAGAAAAATGCGGTGTAAATGATCTGCTTCCCGTCTAACAACTTCGCGAACAGATAACCACTTAATGCCATGAACAGCGCAACACCAGTTTGACCTTCGTCCAGCAGGGCGAATGGGAAAAAAATTGGAACAAACTCAAATGGCACCGGATAGCCGTCTGTTGAGTGCGTGAAATGCCAAGTGAACACTAAAAATATAGCGAATGCGCGCAAATGGTCAATGGCCGCATAGTGCTCTCCAGAAGTTGATTTCATTTAGTCATCCGTGTTGCACGTTTCTATTTAAAGCTATGGTTACAACTCGGCCCGCCCGAACAGTCTTATGAGGATTGATCACGGCTTGGATCAAGCCTATTGGCGAATCGCCCGCCGGACGATTTGCTAACTACGCGCGGCACTGAGGATCATCCGTGCGAACCACGCTGGATCAACGAATACTGGTGCTCGCCGCGCATCTCATCACGGTCTGCACTTGACTGCCCCTACAACAGGACTCGGTAAACAAGCAGCCGCAATACATTGTTAACGCGCGCCATCAATTTGCCGGACAGCCTATCGTATCCGGAAAGGCCGCATCCGGGACAGGCGGCTACACGATCAACAAAATCGCTGTAGGCCAAGCTTTGTCCTTTTCCAATTGCGACACTCCATGCTCCTCCTGAAATTCGATAGGACACTAACTTCTCGTCAAGATACCAACCGTCACCGCGAATTAAGAGACGTACCCAATAGTCAACGTCAATCACATAACCAATACTGCCGTCGAACGGGCCAATCATGTCTGCGAGCGATTTCCGGAACATCACGCCGCCTGGCTCGCCAATCAAATTTGTTCCGCCACGCAAGCTACGTCGGATCGCGTCAACTCCTACAATTTTTCCACTGCTACCGGGATACCCTCGGGACATAACGCGCTTGCCACTAGGGTTGATGATATTGCGAGCGCAAAAAACTAATGAAATGGCCTGCTCCACGTCAGATTCCAGCACCGCGGCTTGTTTCTGAATACAAGTCCGTTCGAGCAAATCGTCTTGCGGGAGGAGTTTGAAATATTTACCTCTCGCCTCGCCCAAGCACCTGTTCCAATTGCCTTCAGGACCAAGATTACGAGTGTTTTGCAAAAAACGTATCCGTTCGTCTGCGTAACTTTCCACGATCTCCGCCGTACCATCTCTAGAGTTATCGTCGATTATTAGAAGTTCGAAATCCGCTAAGGACTGCGCAAGCACCGAATCTATCGTCGCTCGCAGATGCGCCGCGCCGCGATAAGACGGAATACACACAGAAACGGTTGGCGTAGCAAAGCGATTTTTGTCAGGCATGGCGATCAATTCGACAATGGGACTTCGTATATCAACGGGATCGGGCTCAGGCGGCACCTACGATGCCCTGAGAACATATGACGCACAAAGCATCGGCCTCAGTGGGGCGGCTCGTCGACTCGAAATACGAGATGCTTCATAAGTAGAAACGACAGCACAATATTGACGGGCAACAACATTACGACTGCCCAATAATCACCTGTAAATTTTCGACATATCCCCACCATCGCGACGTTCAAAAAATAAATTATCAACCAGACCAAAGCATATCGAACAAACCTGCCGCGCACCTTGAACACCACGGCTCGGTGCGTACTAAAACTGAAAACGACAGAACAGACTTGGCATAACGCAAGCGCCAACGAATAGTTCAACCCCAGATAAATCAGAAACCAATAAATTCCAACCGAGAAAAGCGTGTTACCCACGCCAACGACTAGAAACCGCAAAAACGCGATGTCGCGGAATTTTGAAATGACGTTCAATTCGACTTGCCCTTGCCTCTGCGGTAAGTAGGATAAGCGCACGCACAGAGCCCCTCTAGAGCGAGCCTGTCGACTAATATTTCGAGACGGTTAAGCTGAGACTTTCAATTGTGACCGAATGGCGCGGTGCCGGTCAGATCAAAAATCTGTCTTTTGCCACATTAATTGACAGTGCGTCCAACGGTCGTGAACGCAAACCCGACACGTGATCGCCTAGCCGACATGCGCCGCTCAAGGTGCCGCCGATTGGACCGGTCTGCACCACACAAACACGCTTTCGTTATAGATAAAAATTCGTCCAAAGCTCTCCACATTAACCGGAAAGAAGCGGGTACGAATCAATCGGAATTCGCCCAGTTCATGCAGCGCGTTCTTGTGAAGGTACGCGGAATCCACAAAACTTCGATGGGTAGCATCCGACTGATAGCCCTTCCACCCAGGCACGACACACACAATGCGCTGAACGCCCAGTCGCTGAGCTGCTGCGGCAAGTTTTTTCAAAGCCTCCGCAGCATCGTCGAAGTGCTCGAGAACATGCGAGGCTACGACAGTATGAAACCGGTTCGGAGCAACGGGACCCAGAGAAAAATCATCATCCAACGCGTTGTAATATGCAACGTTGCAACCCTTAGCTTTGAGCGTATCGACCAGCACGGGGTTGATTTCAAGGCCCAGCGAACCGTCCGGCAAACGCGCAAGTAATTGCCCTGCACCACAACCTAAATCGACCGTCAAGCCGACTATTTCGCGTAACGCACTAGCTAGGTACGCCGACTTAACAGTGCGCCTGAATCCCGACTGACTGCGTGCGATTTGACTGGCCGCGTAGGTTTGATCAAACTCACCACTCACAATTGACTCCTGATAGAACGAGGCAACATGCCCCCCCGCCTACGCGGATTGTTAATGGCCTGATTTTTCACGACCAATGATTGAATGCCATCTTGCAGGGACGACACAACCGAAAAAAACATCGATTAAACAGCCCGCACCTCAGGTTCGTGGTGCGACGCCCTAGACCCTCCGAACGTTTCAAGATCGTGGCAAACAACATAACGGCGATCCGAGTCCGGGAAACAGTAAGATCCGCAAACTCTATGTTTCGCAAATCGCGGAAGTCGCCGACAACATCCAAATCTTCCCTCGACTTTGCACGATCCGCTTGCAGTGCGACGGCTTTGCAGGCTGCGGACGATCAGTTTGGAATACAAGTAAGGTCCATGAGGCCCGCCTGGCACGAATCCACGATTGATTCGTCCGGCAGCATCACCGTCGCGGCACTCGCTGTCTCGCCACGCCAGAAGCGCGTCTGCGGGAGCAGGTTAATTGGTCGGCTACTTACCGCCAGATTCCTTCTCCAAACCTTGCTCGGTCCATCCGCGCACTGTCCCCATCAATGCCCCCGCATGAAACGTCGCTTCACTCGCTTTCTTGCCATTCGAATGGTACGCGACGCTGCTACCGTGCAGCGCGCCGTCCTGGTATTCCGCACTTGCCTTAACCGTACCATCCGCAAAATATGCAACGCTTTTGCCGTTAAGCACACCGCCTCTGTACTCCGCTTCAGACAACTTGATTCCGGCTTCACTCATCATAAGCGCGCGTCCGTTGAGCACGGCGTCTTTGGTAACAGCTTCGGTCTTCAGACTCCCAGACGGATAATAAGAGCGCGTGACATTTTTTTCGCCACAAGCCGCGATCAACGAAAGTGCGGCCGTAAGGATGAGCGGCGCCATTCGCCGAACACCCGAATGCACCGCCAATGTGTAGTCCGATAATTTGCGTTGCGGGTCCGATTGTGTGTGGTTCAGATTGTCCATAGGGGTGCAGAGAATTGGAGGAACCGTCGGTTACCTCAGTTTAACGAGTTTATCAGCCACAATATGCCTTGCCATAAATGGCATGATGGCCCGACGTATTTCATCGTGCGCAACCTCTCGTCCAATCTCTCGCAACCGCAACCGATCCATCTCCTTAAATCCGACATCGGAAATGGCGGCGGACGTTTTTTGGCTAGCGTGTATTCGAAAAGCGCCTAAATATTTTGGAACGTGTGCAAATCGCGCACCCGCCCTGCGGAAACGCAGCAATAGGTCCCAATCCATTGCAAATTTGAACGATTCATCGATGGTGCCCCCGGCACGATCCCAGATGGATCGTCGCCAAAACAACGTCTCTTGAGGCACAAAATCCGCCCATGGCAGAACGGCATCGGAGTGGCCCGGAAGCACCCAGCGACCAATCAAGGCGTCGTCCTCGTCAATCAAAAGTCTGTCTCCGTACAGAACATCAACGTCCGGGTGCTTGTGGAAATACGACGCGACGTAGCTCAGCGCGCCGGGCATGAACAAATCATCCGAATTGAGCCACGCCATGACGTCACCCGTGGTTTTTGCGAAGCCCAGGTTGATCGCCGCCGATTGACCGTCGTCGCGTTTGGACTCCCATCCGGTAAGGCGATCAGACCATTTTTCGAGCACTGCTACCGTACCGTCGTCCGAGCCACCATCCTGAACGAAGTATTGCAACTTCGGATATTGCTGATCGACCACGCTCGCAATCGTGCGCTCGATCAGATGAGCCTGCCGAAACGACGGCGTTACGATAGAAATGGTGGGCAGTTGCTCCGCGCTCAAGGTACGACGCGTGATGATTGTGCGGTCACCCAATGGAATCGGCGGATGCTGATTCAAAACGCCGAGTTTCGGCTTCATCGCCGAGAGCACACTCGCTTTGCTTTTTCGCCAAAGGCGCGTCGCAATCGCTCGGCGATCCGCTGCTGCCTGATGCGCAGTTACCGCTTTCACAAGATCTTGAATCACCGCCTCTTTCTCGACAGCGTGTTGCTCCCATTGCCTTGCTGTGGCAACGAGAAGCACGCGTGCGGCCGGTTCGAGCGGCGTGGCGTCCTGCGGCCCGCCTTCAGTAAATGCGCCCGCCGCCGTCCCAATGACGTTGGCTCGTGCGGCGAGGCCCGCTTCTAAACCAGCAGAAAAAATCCGCAATTCGTGATGTTGTTGCTCAAGCGCTGCTACCCGCGCTGCAGCGGCACGGTGGCGCGCAGCGTCGTCTGCGCGCGATGCCGCCAACTGCTCATGCAAACGAATTGCTGTGTGTTCCTGTTCGCTCAGATCAAGCTTCAGTCTCGCGTTCTCCTCTTTTGCGGCGGCGTTCGTACGTTGTTGCTCAAGTTGGGTTTGGTGCAACTCAATCCTAGTAGTTTCGAGCGCTTCGGCAAGGGCTCGCATCCGCTCTTCGGCTTGAGTTGCAGCACTCGCCATCCCTTCGATCACGCCGGCTTTGGTCTCGACATCGCATTGCAATACCTGCAAGCGTTCCGCGATTACATTCTCTCGTTCACGCAGCGTCGCGTTAGACATTTCGTTTGCCGCTGCAAGCGCGCGTAATCTCGCCTCCATTTGAGTTGCAGCACTCGACATCCCTTCGATCACGCCAGCTTTGGTCTCGACATCGCATTGCAATACCTGCATGCGTTCAGCAAAAAAAGACTCTCGTTCACGCAGCGTCGCATGGGCCAATTCGTGTGCCGCACCCAACGAGCGAAACCGTTCATCCACCTGCGTTGACGCGCTAGCCATCGCCTGAATCACACTTTCTTTTGCTTCGAGATCGGTTTGCATTGTCTGCAAACGTTTTGCGAGCATTCGATTTTCGGCGTGCGACACGGAGGCTGTTTGATGGATCGCCACCAATGCCGCTTCCTTTTCGGAGAGCTGGACTTGCAGCGCACCCACTGTTTGGTTAACCGCGCTGCTGGCCGTCTTGCTAGTGGCATGAAGCTCGTTAATAAGTGTCAGACGATCCGCAGCCGCCGCCTTCATAACGCCGTGTTCGCGCGAAAGATCGGCGATAGTTAACCAGTCCACACCAGCAGATTGTGCGAAGTGGGTGACGGCTTGATGCATTGACTTTGGGTAGACCACGACACAGTCGTTAACAATCATTACATCGTGGCTAGCGCCTGAGTTTGCTTCAATGACCCTTGATATCTGCGACCAAGTCGGCCAGTCGGTGACTGCATGCGGGGCAAGAGGCGGCGCGAGAAAAAGTCGCGCATCATCAATGATCACCGCCGAATGTTCATTGATGCGTCCTAAGGCGCGCAGTTCACGCAGCAATGGGCACTGGTGAATCGCTGAATTTACCGAACTTGCATCGCACCAATGAGCATCCAGCCAGTAGAGAGCCCGGGCATTACACAGTTGAGGCCTGAGCTGTTCAAGCACCGTGGCGGAATCATTCTCAACAATTTCAACATTTCTTGATTTGCTGAAACGCGCACGCAGCGCCTTCGCATAAGCTGGCGCGAGCTCAACTGACACCACGCGCTCAAACAGAGATTCGACCACGGCGACGGTATCGCCTTCGAAGCCGCCCGACTCAAAAAAAGTGTCGCAGCCAAGCTCGTGCTGAAACAGCTGCGCGAGACGTGCATCAAGAGAAAAGGTTATTGCACCCATGTCGGTTACGTAATTTCCAATGCGCTAGGGGAATTGAATGCGGCTTTATTCAACTCATAACGCGTGTTCATACTTGCGTTTCAGCCGAGTTACCTCCGCGTCAAGTGTTTCGATGACCGTTAGGCGCTCCGCGCAAATTTGCTCAAACGTTGCCAGCTGCTCACGCCAACTGGCTTCATTGTCAACTTGACTAAAACTTGGCCGCAGCGGCAAAACAACCGATGACGGCACGAACAATGCATCAGCAAACGCCAGCGCGCCGTTACTGTCAACATGAATGTTAACGAGTCCGACCAGGCGGTAATCGCGCCTGCGCATCCAGTCTTCAATGTCAAACGGCATTGCTTGACCGATATACAGGGGGGCGTAGATAAACTCCAACAGTACGACTGGCTTATGGACGAGCAATGTTTGTTCAGCACCTTTCAACACCGCGAGGTCATATCCTTGGGTGTCGACCTTTATAAGCCTGACATCCCTCCCTCTGGCGGCAAAATCGTGGCAAAACGTATCGAGCGCGACCATAGGAACTTGGGTGCGCTCTGTGCATCCAGACGCACGAGGCAGATCTGCGTAGCAGAGCACAGAGCCTGTGGCATCGTCCGCGTTGCAGCCAAAGGACGCGCTTCCGTCCACCTCTCCCACGGCATTCGCAGAAACCACAATTTGAGGAAAACCTGAGAGATGTGTGTGCAGCGCTCTGAAGTTGTCCGGATGAGGCTCAAACGCAAAAATCTCATCGACATCGCACTCACGCAAAATGCTTTGTGCGAATGCACCGCGATGCGCACCCACGTCAATGACCACAGATAGCGCACCTAGCGGTGCGCGAGCACGCATTGCCGATTGCACGCACGCCGGCACGCTTGCACAGGACATGCGACCATTGGCTTCGGTTTTAGCGACAGGCGAGACGACGGCTGGTTGGCTGGGTGTTGCGTCGCAGTTGCTGCTTTGCACGAACTGCTGAATGACTCGCTCTTTGGCAACACGATCCTG
>JAYURJ010000105.1:0-4620 GCA_043756275.1 Betaproteobacteria bacterium
TGGTGGAGGTAAACGGGATCGAACCGATGACCTCTTGCATGCCATGCAAGCGCTCTCCCAGCTGAGCTATACCCCCACATGGAAGTCCGCAATTATAGCGGTAGCCGAGCGTTTTTGCAAAGGCAGACTGCTCCCGAATTTGTGAGTGCCGTCAGATACTCGTCCGATTGCCAAGGCGGGCCAGGGTCTCTTCGCGGCCCAGCACGTCCATGATGCTGTCGATTGCCGGGGTTTGAGTTTGGCCGGTCACCAGCACGCGTAGCGGCATCATCAGCTGCGGCATTTTCAAGCCATGCTTAACGATGGCGGCCTTGATAGTGGTATTGATTTCGCTCTTCGACCATTGGATTGATGCCAATTGCTGGCTAAGTGCGGCGAGCGCAGGCGCGGCCGTGTCAGTGAGGTGCAGCGCCAGCAGCGCTCCATCCAACTGAGGTCTGACATAAAAATACCGCGCCGCTTCGGCCATCGCCACGAGCGTCGATGCGCGGTCGCGCAGCAGATCTGCCACGCGGGCAATATCCGGCCCGGCATCGAGCGCGTAGCCATTTTTCTCCAGAAACGGCCGTAGCTGCGCCGCCAGTTCGGCAGCATCCATACGCTTTATGTGCTCATGGTTGAGCCACAATAATTTTTCGGCATCAAACCGTGATGCGGATGTGCTGATTTTATTCGCCTCGAACCATTGCACCAATTGCGCGCGTGAGAATACTTCCTCGTCTCCGTGTGACCAACCAAGGCGCGCGAGCATATTGATCATCGCCTCGGGCAAATAACCTTCGTCGCGATACTCCATCACACTTTTTGCGCCATGACGCTTGGAAAGCTTGGCACCATCCGGCCCCAGCACGGTTGGCGTATGCGCAAATATCGGCGGCACTTTTTCCATCGCATGATAAAGATTGATCTGGCGCGGCGTGTTGTTGACGTGGTCATCACCGCGAATGACATGGGTGATTGCCATATCGATGTCATCCACCACCACGCAAAAATTGTAGGTCGGGGTGCCATCAGGTCGCGCGATCACGAGGTCATCGAGTTCTGCGTTGGCGATTTCGATGCGCCCTTTAACCTGATCGTCCCAAACGACCGCGCCTTCGACCGGATTACGAAACCGAATCACGGGTTTCACATCCGGCGGAATCGAAGGCAGTACTTTGCCGGGCTCGGGACGCCAGCGGCCGTCATAGCGCGGCTTTTCGCCACGCGCCGTCTGCAATTCACGCAATGCATCTAACTCAGCGATGGAGGTGTAGCAATGGTATGCCCTGCCCTCTTCGATCAAGCGTGCAACAGCCGCTTTATAGAGCGGCATGCGCTGCATCTGATAAAAAGGGCCTTCGTCGTAATCGAGCCCCAACCAGGCCATCGCTTCAAGGATTACCTGAACGGCTGCATCGGTGGAACGCTCCACATCAGTATCTTCAATACGCAGAATGAATTTGCCGCCCTCGTGACGTGCATATGCCCACGCGAACAACGCGGTGCGGATGTTGCCGAGGTGCGAATAGCCGGTAGGGCTTGGCGCGTAACGGGTTCTGAGTGTCATATCTTTATTTTCGATGAGACGCGAAAGGAAGGCATGCACGGCGTCTGTGGATGTCCCCGACTCGGAGTCCTTACATCTTCGGCAACGTCACGCCTTTTTGTCCCTGATACTTGCCGCCGCGATCCTTGTAAGAGGTCTCGCAGACTTCATCGCTTTCAAAAAACAATACCTGCGCAATGCCTTCGTTGGCGTAAATTCTTGCCGGTAGCGGCGTCGTATTGGAAAATTCCAACGTCACAAAACCTTCCCATTCCGGCTCGAACGGGGTCACGTTGACGATGATGCCGCATCGCGCGTAGGTCGATTTGCCGAGACAGATAGTCAGCACATTGCGGGGAATACGGAAATACTCGACCGTTCTCGCCAGCGCGAATGAGTTGGGCGGAATGATGCAGGAGTCGCCTTTGATATCGACGAAAGAATTCGGGTCGAAATTCTTTGGGTCAACGATGGTTGAATTCAAATTCGTGAAGAGCTTGAATTCATCCGAACAGCGAATGTCGTAGCCGTAGCTTGAGGTGCCGTAGCTGACGATGCGCTGGCCGTTGGCTTCGCGCACCTGTCCTGCTTCGAACGGCTCGATCATGCCGTGTTCCTTGGCCATACGGCGAATCCACTTATCGGATTTTATGCTCACGCTTGCTGCTCCATTTTATGTATTAAATTTTACGTTGCTGCTGCTCAAATTTGGTGCATCGCCAACGTATCCTTGACTCGAATCTGTCCTACGCCATTTGCCGACATTCAGTTTTCCTCGGCTTGGTCAAGGTGTTCAGCGCAGTATGAAATCGCACGCTTGTGGGTCTGCGTTGAAGGCTCCGAGGAATATTGAGCAATATGGTTAAGCAGCAGGCGCATCGCCTCCTGATGTTCGCCCAGATGGTAGCGCGTCATCGCCAGAAACACATCGAATTCCGGCGCGTCGGGGAAAATTGCCGCGCCGCGTTGAAGGATGCGCGCGGCGTCGCCAAATCTGCCGACACTGCGATATGTGCTGCCCAAACTGACAAATGCACAGCGCAGCTCTTCACCTTCGAGGCCGCATGCGATCGCTTGTTCGTAAAACCCGATCGCCTCATCACGCACGCCTTCCGAGCCGAAGGTGCTCGCCAGTTCAAAATTAACCTTGGCGTCGTCCGGATTGACGTTGTGCAGGTCGAGAAGAATCGTCAACGCTTCGGTATGTTGCGAAGCGTTGCGCAATTCAATCGCGCGCTGAATGCCTTCGTTCAAAATATCAGGTGTTCTGAATAACGATCTTGGGGAAAATGGCGCTTCGGTCCTGCGATTGTTTTGCAATCTTTGCCGCACATTTACGCGCGATATCCTTGTAAATGGCGGAGATCGGTCCATCCGGATCGGACACCACCGTCGGCTTGCCGCTATCGGCCATTTCGCGAATCTTGATATCCAACGGCAACGAGCCGAGCAAATCGATGTTGTAGTCTTTGGCCATCTTGCCGCCGCCGCCCTCACCAAAAATATGCTCCATGTGCCCGCAATTCGTGCACACATGCATGGCCATGTTTTCGACGATGCCGATGATCGGCACACCAACCTTTTCAAACATCTTCAACCCTTTGCGTGCATCAAGCAGCGCAATATCCTGTGGCGTCGTGACGATGACGGCACCCGTTACCGGCACTTTTTGCGCCAGCGTGAGTTGAATATCGCCGGTGCCAGGTGGCAAATCGACGATCAGATAATCAAGATCATGCCAATTGGTTTCATTGAGTAATTGTTCAAGCGCCTGAGTAACCATCGGCCCGCGCCAAACCATCGGTGTTTCCGGGTCAATCAGAAAGCCCACGCTGATGGCCTGGATGCCGTGGCCCTCCATCGGCTCCATCGTCTTGCCGTCCTTCGAGGCGGGCCGACCGGTGATACCCAGCATCATCGGTTGCGACGGGCCGTAAATGTCAGCATCCAGCATGCCGACGGTTGCACCTTCAGCCGCCAGCGCCAACGCCAGATTTACAGCCGTAGTGCTTTTCCCCACGCCGCCCTTGCCTGAAGCAACCGCGATGATGTTCTTGATGCCCGGCACCAGCTTCACGCCGCGCTGGGCTGAGTGCGAAACTATTTTGGAGTAGACATTGGCGGAGACATTTTGCACGCCGTCGATTTTTTTCAAGCGCGCAATCACTTGCTTGCGAATACCCTCCGTCACGCTTTTGCCCGGATAACCAAGCACGATCTCCAATGAGATATCGCCGCCTTCAATCTTGATGTTCTTGGCCGACTTGCCCTCGACAAAATTTTCATTGGTGACCGGATCGATCAATTCGCGGAGTGCATTCAGGATTTGTTCGTTGGTAATGCTCATGAGGGTCTTTCAACTTTCCGACAAAATTTATAGCGGGAGGTAAAACTGTTTGCGCAATTTTAGCTGAACACACCGAGGAACCGTGTATCAAATTAGTTTAGGCCTTGGTACAATCATCCATAAGAAAAATCATTGAAATCAAACAGTTTTGCGTTCACCGAACCCTAGAAGTTTTTGATGCCCCGAAAAATATTCGTCACCACCGCACTCCCCTACGCGAACGGCCCGCTCCATCTGGGGCACATTGTCGATCAACTCTACGGCGACATCTGGGTGCGATATCAGCGCATGCAGGGACACGAATTGCACTTCGTGTGTGCAGCGGATGCGCATGGCGCGCCGATCATGCTGCGCGCGGAAGCCGAGGGCATCACACCTGAAGCCCTGATCGCGCGCGTCAGTGCGGAGCACGATACCGACTGGCGTAACTTTCTGATGAGCTACGACCACTGGCACTCAACGCACTCGCCGGAAAATGTCGCGCTGTCGCAGGACATCTATAAAAAACTGAAGGCCTCAAAGCTCATCACCTCAAAGGAAGTCGAGCAGTTCTTCGATCCGGTGAAGAGCATGTTCCTGCCGGATCGCTACATCAAAGGCGAATGCCCGAAGTGCGCAACCAAGGATCAGTACGGTGATTCGTGTGAAAACTGTGGCGCAGTGTACGCACCAACCGAGCTGAAAAATCCCTACTCAACACTTACCGGTGCCAAGCCAGTACTCAAAAAATCCGAGCACTTCTTTT
>JAYURJ010000106.1:0-13597 GCA_043756275.1 Betaproteobacteria bacterium
CCATCGACCGCGCAAGTGCCTCGGCTTCTTAACCCCTTATGAGGTAGCATTCAACTGCCAACCGCTTGTCGGGACTCGTGCTTGAATCCGCGTATTTGCCTTGGAAGACCCGCCAATGCTAGTGTTTATTGTTCTTATGCGCGCTACATCTTTCGACAAATATTTTGACATCGCCGCGAAATCGGCGTATCCCGGAAGCTCGTATTTGTACGTAGTTTGGTGTTCAATCAATAATTCAAACGGAGGATAGGATGAAAAAAATATTATTCGTTGTTTCGCTGGTGTTCGCGTGCAATCCCTCGCTGGGGTTTGCGCAAAGTGTGTTTGATGGCACCTGGAAAACCGACGTGAAAACCATCGATTTTTCGGCCAAGCCGTTGATCTATGTATTCAAGGATGGCATGTACGAATGCAAAACCTGCGCGACGAAAATTCTCGTCAAGACCGACGGTAAAGATCAAAAAGTCGAAGGTAGCCCTTACGTCGATACCGTGTCCGTCAAGATCACCGACGCTTTCCACGTCGAGATCGTCAGCAAAAAAACCGGTAAGGTGATGGGCCGGAGCAAATTTTCAGTGTCGACGGACAAGAATTCAATGCTGAGCGAATATTCTGATTCATCGCCTACCAACAATGAAGTCGTCAAGGGGTCAACCAGCTACGCGCGCGTGGCCTACGACAAAACGGGAACACATCAGATGTCGGGTTCATGGAAGGCGATCAAGGCCGACAAACGCTCCGACAACGGCCTGCTGGTGACCTACAAGACGGAGGCCAATATGCTCAGTATGGCCACGCCGACCGGTGAATCGTATAGCGCCAAGACGGATGGCGCCGATGCGCCGTTCAAGGGTGATCCCGGCACGACGAGCGTGTCAGTCAAGATCAAGAAAAATACGCTGGAGGAAAATTTCAAGCGCGATGGCAAGGCGATTGGCATGTCAAGAATGGCAGTTGATGCCAGTGGCAAGACGGCTAAAGTGGATTGGATAGACAGTTTGACCCGCACCAACGGTAGCTACGTGATGACGAAACAATAGCGGGTCAGATGAGGTCGCGGGAGTTGTAGATCAAAAATACGATGCCGCAATGACCGGCACCCAACATCCCGATGTGCTGGTGGTGGGGCTGGGCGCGATGGGCAGCGCAATCACCTATCAGCTCGCCAAGTGCGGCGTGAAGGTGGTGGGTGTCGATCAATTTTCGCCGCCGCATTCACACGGCTCCACGCATGGTGAGACACGCATCACCCGCGAAGCGATTGGCGAAGGCCAGCAGTTTGTGCCATTGGCGATGCGCTCGCATCAACTGTGGCGGGAGATCGAACGCGAAACCGGCTGCATGTTGTTCAATGCCTGCGGCGGCCTGGTGATCGCGCGGGAAGACGCGCCGAGTCGGATGCACGATCAGCGTGACTTTCTGGGCAATACTTTTCGTGCGGCTAAAGCTTTTGGTATCCCGCACGAACGCTTGGGTGCACGCGAAATTACCTCGCGCTTTCCGCATTTTTCGCTAAGAGGCGATGAATGCGGTTACTTTGAACCCGGCGCAGGATATTTGGACCCTGAAGCGTGTGTCAGTGCGCAGCTTTCACTGGCCACCGGCCTCGGTGCGACGCTCAACCTCGGCGAGACGGTGCAACACATCACCCACGTGAATAATCAGACGATTGTTGACACTGATCAATCCCGCTATGCGGCGGGCCTCACGATTGTCGCTGCCGGGCCGTGGGTGCCGCAGTTATTGCCCGCGTTCGCAACGTCACTGACGGTTCGACGTCAGGTGTTGTACTGGTTTGCGTGTAATGCACCAAAACAGCCGCTGTCCTATCGGCCACGCGATTTTCCGATTTTCATCTGGCATTGGGGCGAGGGTGCGGATGACGTTTTCTACGGCTTTCCAGAGGTCAATGCTGCCGGTGCGATCAAGGTGGCGACCGAACAATTTGTGGACACAACAACGCCCGCATTGGTGAAGCGCGAAGTGGCGGAGACTGAAATCGCGGCGATGCACGCTCGCCATATTGCGGGTAAATTGAATGGCATTGGGTCGCGCTGCGTAAAGGCGTTGACCTGCCTCTACACCAACGCGCCGGGCGCAAATTTCATCATTGATCACCTGCCTGATGCGCCCGACACCATTGTTGTATCGGCTTGTTCGGGTCACGGGTTTAAGCATTCGGCTGCTATCGGCGAGGCCGTTGCTGAAATGGCAATCTCGCGTGCGACACCAGCGGCGTTGCAGCCGTTTGCAATTGCTGGTGGTGAAATGGCTGGCTATTCCAAGTTAAATTAGTGGTGGTTTATGGACATTGATCAATCACTGGTTAAAAATGAATAAGAACTGCTTGAATACAAAGAACCGCACAGATATTGCCTCGCAGCGCACTTTTGGCCTGAAAGCCTCACCAGTGCTAGTGCTTTACTAATTTATACCTCCCGCAATGTCGCCCCCCCAATCGTTGGACGCATGGCTTGATTTCATTTCGCATCAGCATTCGGCTGAAATTGTCATGGGGCTCGAACGTGTGCACGCCGTTTGGGAAAAACTTGGGACCCCACAAGCACCGATCAATATCACGGTCGCCGGCACCAATGGCAAAGGGTCAACGTGCGCGATGCTGGAATCAATATTAAACATCGCCGGATTCAAGACGGGTTTTTATTCGTCGCCCCATCTGCTGCAGTTCAATGAGCGCGTGCGAATCGACCGGGTATCGGCAAGTGATGCCGCCCTCATCGCCGCTTTTGAAGCTGTTGAGCGCGCCAGACAAGCGCTGGAACCAACGGTGCCACTGACTTATTTTGAGTACGCCACCCTCGCAGCGTTGGTTATTTTTGCGCGCGAAAATCTGGATGTCGCGATCCTCGAAGTCGGCATGGGAGGCCGTCTGGATGCGGTCAATATTGTCGACGCCGATGCCAGCATCGTCGTCAGTATCGATTTGGATCACCAGTCTTTTCTGGGCGACACCATCGACAAAATCGGCATGGAGAAAGCGCACGTTTATCGCGCAGGCCGGCCGGCGATTTTTGCCGATGCCAATCCACCCGCAACGCTGTTGGCGCATGCCGGGAGAATTGGTGCCGATCTGCGGTTACTGAATCGCGATTATCGTTTTTCGAAGATGGACAGCCAGTGGCAATTTGTGGGACGCGATACCGCGCGCCATTCATTGCCGTTTCCGGCCTTGCGCGGTAGCTACCAACTCAAAAACGCCTCGGCTGCACTGGCGGCACTCGAAGCGCTGCGCGAAAAACTACCGGTGTCGCAGAACCACATCAAGCGCGGCCTGCTGGAAGTCGATTGGCCAGGTCGGCTGCAAGTGTTGCCGGGCCGACCGACAGTGGTGCTGGATGTTGCGCACAATCCGCACGCCGCACGCGCGCTTGCCGATGCGCTCGGCGGCATGGGATTTTTTGAAAATACCATTGCCGTATTTGGCATGCTCAAAGACAAGGATATCGATCAGGTAATCGAAATATTGAAAGGCCGCATCGATTTCTGGTGTGTGGCCGGGCTGGAAAAATATGCCGGTGCGCGTGGGGCTTCATCTGCGATGCTGGCGCAGAAACTGCTCGCCCACGGGGTAGAGGAAAATTACTCCCAGCATGTCGATATCGTGAGCGCGTTTGCTGCTGCGCGGGCGAGGGCGGGGCAGAATGATAGAATTTTGGTGTTTGGATCGTTCTACACTGTGGCGGACGTACTCAATACGCGTTAGCGAATCTATGATCAAGCCTAATTTGAATGTGGTTCGACAAGCTCACCACGAACGGAATTAATAAGTGTCCGTTCGTCCTGAGCCTGTCGAAGGACTTGATCATAGGTTCTCCAGCGCATCCACTTCTGCTCACCACCGACAATGCACCGACATATTAAATGGCCTCCACAAAATCCCCAGAACTGAGCGCGACCGAAATTGAATTGAAACGTCGTGGGCGACGTCGCCTCATTGGCGCAGGCACCATTGGCTTGCTGGGAATAGTTTTTTTACCGATGATTTTTGACGGTGAACCCAGGCGCAGCTCGTCCGGCTCAACGTTGAAACGACAGGAAATTTCGATTCAGCTACCCGCAAAAGATGGCCAATCGCCATTGCCCGCCCCGTCCGCTGCGCCAGCCGCGCCCATTGTTGAACCGCCCACGCCGCCCATTGCGACGAAAGTCGCGCCTGAAGTGATTGCGCCCAACGCGCTGCCGGCCGCCGCGCCGCCTGTGGCGGAAAAATCGGCGGTCGTCGAAAAAGCACCGCCAGCAGTCGCGGCCAAAAAAGGCTTTGCGGTACAGCTAGGCGTGTACGCAGACTCTGAGAACGCCAAGCTGACCATCGCAAAAATGAAAGACGCGAAACTGGCTGTCTACACCGATAGTATCCCGATCAAAAATGGGTCGGCGACGCGTGTCCGTGTTGGCCCGTTTACTACTCGCGAAAAAGCCGATTCAGCGCTTGCACAAATCAAACTTGCAGGCAGTGACGGCAAGATTATTCCCCTGCAATAGCGATCCCACATGAACGAACTTGATTACGCCATCATTGCCGTGGTGCTGGTGTCGATAGCTGTGGGCGCATGGCGTGGGGCGATTCGTGAAATCATCAATATCGGTGCATGGGTGGTTGCCTTCATCCTTGCGCACGCCTTTAGCGGCGAACTGGCCCCGTTTTTTGCCGACTGGATGGCAGAGCCAGTGTATCGGATGGTTGTGTCATGGCTGATTATCTTTGTTGCGGTGTTGATATTTGCGGCGCTTTTGGCGAGTTTGCTTTCAGAAGTCGTGCGAAAATTAGGCTTGAGCGGATTAGACCGGATAGTGGGGGCGATGATTGGTTTGCTGCGCGGGATATTGGTCATCGTGGTGCTGGCGCTGGCGGCTGGGATGACCAAATTCCCCCAGTCGGCGCTATGGAAAAACGCGGCGTTGACACCACCTGTGGAAATTGCCGCGCTGTATGCGCGGGCATTACTGCCGCAAAGTTTGGCGTCGAGGATTCAGTATCGCGTTCCTCCTGCCGCCAAGACTTGAGCGGCAACAGACCGTCTCTGCAAGATCGAATCAAGTGAGGGTTTCACATGTGCGGCATCGTTGGGATCGTTTCTAAAAGTCCGGTAAATCAGCTGTTGTATGACGGCCTGACGGTATTGCAGCATCGCGGGCAGGATGCGGCCGGCATTGTGACGGCTGATGGACGTACCTTTCATATGCACAAAGACAAAGGCTTGGTGCGTGACGTGTTCCGCACCCGCGATATGCGCGGGCTGACCGGCAACATGGGCATCGCCCATTGCCGCTACCCGACCGCAGGCTCCGCCGCGAGCGCCGCAGAATCGCAGCCGTTCTACGTCAATTCCCCGTTTGGTATTGTGCTGGGACATAACGGCAATCTCGTCAATACCGCAGAGTTGCAGCGCGAACTTTTTCAGGATGACTTGCGGCATGTCAATACCAATTCTGATTCGGAAGTGCTGCTCAATGTGCTGGCGCATGAATTAACGCAGTCCGCAAAAGGCCAGCGGCTTGACCCGGATGCCATCTTCGCCGCCGTAGCCGGGGTGCACAAGCGCGCACGCGGTGCATACGCCATCGTGGCCATGATTGCCGGTTACGGGTTGCTCGCGTTTCGCGATCCCCACGGTATTCGCCCATTGATTATTGGCAAGCATGAAAGCGAAAATGGGGTTGAATTCATGGTGGCGTCCGAGAGTGTGGCGCTCGATACGCTGGGTTTTGAGATCATGCGCGATGTGGCCCCAGGAGAGGCCATCCTGATCGACACTTCGGGTAATTTCTTTAGCCGTCAGTGCGCTGAGAATTCTTCGCTCAATCCATGTATTTTTGAATATGTGTATCTGGCGCGCCCCGATTCGGTGATCGACGGAATTTCGGTCTACGAAACGCGCGCATTGATGGGGCGCTCGCTGGCTGAAAAAATCAAGCGCGAGCACCCGGATCTTGATATTGATGTTGTCATTCCGATTCCTGATACCAGTCGCCCTTCTGCGGTGGAAGTGGCGCAGGTGCTGGGGGTGAAATATCGCGAGGGCTTTATCAAAAACCGTTATATCGGTCGCACCTTTATCATGCCGGGGCAGGAGGAGCGCAAGAAATCGGTACGGCAAAAACTCAATGCGATGGCCATCGAGTTCAAGGGTAAAAATGTGTTGCTGGTCGATGATTCGATCGTCCGCGGAACAACATCCCGGGAGATCGTGCAAATGGCACGCGATTGCGGTGCCAAAAAAGTTTACTTCGCGTCCGCAGCACCGCCTGTGCGTTTCCCGAACGTGTACGGCATCGATATGCCGTCCCGTTCTGAATTGATCGCGGCCGACCGCGATGCCCGCCAAATTGCCTTGGCCATCGGCGCGGACGAGGTGTTTTATCAGGAGCTGTCGGATTTGATCACGGATGTGCGCGCATGCAATCCGCACATTACGCAGTTCGACGCCTCCTGCTTCGACGGCAAATACATCACTGGTGGCGTATCGGCCGAGTATCTGGCGAGCATCGAGGCCAATCGCACTGAGGGCGAAACCGCAGGGCAGGGCGATGCGTACGTGCCGGGTCAGGCGTCAAATCAGCTAGACCTTGGTTTTTCGACGGTCAGCTAATGGCAAACACGCCGATAAAACCTGGTTTCGATACGCTCGCCGTTCGTGCCGGCCAGTTGCGTAGCGATTTCCAGGAAAATTCCGAAACGCTATTCCTGACATCGAGCTTCGTGTACAAAAACGCGGCCGAGGCGGCGCGCAAGTTTGCCCTTGAGGAACCCGGATACATCTATTCGCGTTTTACCAACCCAACGGTAACGATGTTTCAGGATCGCCTCGCCGCGCTGGAAGGTGCGGAGGCATGTATCGCCACTGCCACCGGCATGGCGGCAATTGCGAGTACCGTGATGGGGCTACTCAAGAGCGGCGACCATATGATTTCGTCCCGCAGCGTGTTTGGCACCGTGGTGCCGCTGTTCGATCAAATCTGCAAGAAATTTGGTGTCGACACGACCTGGGTTTCAGCAGCCAATGTTGATGAATGGCGTAATGCAGTGCGGCCAAATACGCGGCTGTTGTTTTGCGAGACGCCATCGAATCCACTCGCAGAAATTTGTGATATTGCTGCGCTTGCCGAGATTGCCCGCAAGGCACACGCCGTGTTTGCAGTCGATAACTGTCTGTTGACACCCGCGTTGCAGAGGCCGATAGAACAGGGTGCGGATTTGGTTATTCATTCCGCCACCAAATATATTGATGGGCAGGGCCGGGTCCTTGCCGGCGCGGTATGCGGATCAAAAAAACTGATCGAGCCGATTTACGGCTTTGTGCGAACTGCCGGCCCGGCGATATCACCATTTAATGCGTGGATATGCCTGAAAGGCATGGAGACTTTGCGTATTCGCATGGACGCCCAATCCGCATCGGCGATGAAGCTGGCACATTGGCTGGCCGCCAACCCAGAGGTGCTACACGTCCACTATGCCGGGCTGCCATCACATCCGCAGCACGCATTGGCGCAGCGGCAAGCGACGGCACAGGGAGCAGTAGTTTCGTTTGAAGTCAAGGGCGGACGCGAAGCCGCGTGGCGCGTGGTTGATGCAGTGGAAATGATTTCCATCACCGCTAATCTGGGCGACACCAAAACCACCATCACCCATCCCGCAACGACCACCCACGCGCGTGTGAGTCAGGCGGAGCGCGATGCATCGGGCATTTCAGAGGGCCTGCTTCGCGTGGCGGTTGGATTGGAAAATATTGATGATATTTGCCGGGATTTGCAACGCGGTCTGGTTGGAACTTAAGCCTTCAGGATGACTGCGCGCCATTGCTCGCCCGTATTGGAAAGATAGCCACCAATATTGTGCCAGTCCTGCAATACCCAACGTACGCAGGATCGACCGTCCAACAGTCGCACGTGCTTTGCCGGTCGATGCGTATGGCCATGCACCATGACCGGATATCCATTGTCCCGAAATGCCGCTGAAACTGCGTCGGCATTTACATCCATGATCGCTTCGGGCTTCATCGATTTTTCGATGTCGCTTTGCGAGCGAATGGATTTTGCAAGCGCTAAGCGCTCGGCAATCGGTTTGGCGAGAATGGCTTGTTGCCACGCAGCACTTCGCACCTGTGTTCGAAACGATTGATAGGCTGTGTCGTCGGTACACAAGGTATCGCCATGCATGAGCAGCACCGGTGCCGAACCGATGTTGACCATTGTTGGATCAGCGAGGATTTCAAGATTTGCGGCACGCGCAAAGCGCTCACCGAGCAGGAAGTCACGGTTGCCATGCATAAAAAAAATCTTCGTGCCCTTGGTAGCCAGGGTGGCTAATTGCGCCGCGACTTTTTGCGCCAACGGATCGATATCGAGCTGGTCGTCGCCAATCCAGTATTCAAACAGGTCACCCAGAATATAGAGCGATGCCGCCGCAGGAGCTATCTCTTCCGCAAAGCGATCAAACAGTCGCGTAATATCCGGGCGCTCTTCGCAAAGATGAAGGTCGGAGATAAAAAAGATCGGGCGCATGAGAGAACTCAATGCGCCCGCTACGAAGTACTCCCCACTTTTTCAAAGGGGGGAGTAATTGCCGAGGTGTTACCGGTCGGATTCATAAATTTGTACTGTCGCGACGCGCCAATTCGGAGGCTAGATGCATTCCGCCTTTTCAATCGTGATCGTTTCCTGTGGTACATCGGTTGGGAACGGGCCTTTGCCGCCGGTTTTGACCGCTTTCATCTTGTCGATGACATCCATGCCTTCGACGACTTTGCCGAACACTGCATAGCCAAAATTGGACGCGCCCTGATGGTTCAGGAAATCATTGTTGCTGACGTTGATGAAGAATTGCGTGGTCGCTGAATCGACCACGCCGGTGCGCGCCATGGCAACGGTGTAGTTGTCATTCTTGAGGCCATTGGCGGCTTCGTTCTTGATTGCCGCGTTGGTCGGTTTCTGTACGAGGTCTTTGGTGAAGCCGCCGCCCTGGATCATGAAGGTGCCAATCACGCGATGGAAGATGGTGCCATTGTAATGGCCGCTCTCCACGTACTTTACAAAATTCTCGGTGGAGATGGGGGCTTTTTCGCTGTTGAGTTCGAGCGTAATGGCGCCCATTGAGGTGGTGAGTTTGACTTTCACGGGGGTTCCTTTGTTATCGGGTTTGCAAGTTGAAGGCTTTACCGCTGCGGCCTTGGGCGGCACTTTGGCAGCGTCAGCCGGTTTTTGAGCGAACGCAAATGATACTGACAACGCTGCGCACAGGACGACTGATCTGGATATGAGTTGATGGCTGAACATTAAGTACTCCTGAAAAAAGGCAATGCTAATTTTGGTTGGGGTGTGCGTCGGGCGCGAATGATTAAACAGCACCTTCATAGATAATTTTCCAGCGCTCGCCATCGTGCTGCCAGTACTGGCGTTTTTTCATTTTGTTGCTGTTGTTGCTGCTTTTGTAATCCTGGTCGAATGTGACCATGACCATCGGCAGCGCGTCTGACGCCAGCGGATACTCGAATACGGAAAGATTGCTGATATCGACTTTGACGAAATTCTTGCTCGCGTTGACGCGGCGCTTGGTATCCGCCCAATTGCCGAAATTCTTGCCATCAGCATCGAATTTTTGCGAATAATGCGCAAGATATTTTTCCATGTCCAGGCTCTCCCAATCCTGTTTCCAGCCGGACAGCGATGCCGATAATGTGGCCCGCGTTGCGAGCCAGTCACCCGGCGATTGCCATTTCACGCTTGATGCAATGACGACCGGCGTGACACCGGGCGTAACGTATTGCGCGATCCGGGCGAAGTCGTCATTGGTGAGCACTACGCAGCCATCGCTCGCGCGCGGGGGGCGGCTATAAGTCGTCGATGGGGTGCCGTGTATCCAGATGCCCGATCCGGTTTTGGCGGTACGCTTATCCCACTCATTGGGGTAATTGATCGGGAACGCGCCCGGACCATAAAAATCGATCAATTTTTCGCGGGCAACACTGGACGTTACCTGATAGACGCCAAGCGGTGTGCGCTGGTCCCCCTGACGTTCCTTTTCCAGTCCATTTTTACCGACCGAAACATAAAAGTCAGCGACATGCTGTGGGGCACCATCAACGTTCTTGTAAACGTACATTCGGGAGTTTTCGCTATCAACCAACAACACATGATGTTGGTCTGGTGATAGCTGCAAGAGGGCGGTGGGCAGGCTATCGCTGGGTGGGCCATCAAAATAGCGCGAAAATCTTGCCTTGGCTTCGTGTCTGAGGCTGGCCACCAACTCCGGCTGTGATTTCATGCCCGTAAATGCGGTTGGCGCACCTGCCTTGGCCATTAAAAGGTCACCCTTGATGAGGTGGCCCAAGCGGAAATTCGGATTTTTTGCCAGCGTGGCATCAAGTTCGCGCAGGGCGGGCTTGATGCCGTCGGTTTTCAGCGATTCCAGCGCGCGCACCAGAGATGCTTCGACCTCATTACTGAACGCAATCGATGCAAGTGGTGCTGGTTGTGCTGCCGCAATAGGCGCGGCAAGCAAACAGGCAACCGCTTCAGCCAAACAAAGGCCATGTGTGATTGACGGGACCCACCGTCGGCTGTTGAAGCGCATCAATCCGGTCAAGCGCCGGAGCGCTCGGCGTTGATCAGCCACCGGTCGCCTGTCTTGACTAGCCGCAAAGTCTTGGTGTTATCGCTTTTAACGGCATCTGCCCGGTAAAGCTGGCGGAACACCACGGTGGCAACGTTGCCCTGAAGAGAAGTCTTGATAATTTTGACATCGACTGAAATGGATTTTTTGGGTTCGATCCGTTCTTTGCGCTGTGCTTCCCACGCCGCCCTCGTCATGCCAGCCGGGGTCTCGAAATCAGGTGCATAAAAGGCCAAATAGGCCGCAGTGTCTTTTGCCGACCATGCCTTGGCCCATGCCGAGACGGTCGCTTTCACGTCGTTGCCCGCGTTGCCAGAAAGCGGCACGCTTGCCGCTTTTGTGGCGGTACTCGTCGCTGCGGCTGTAGCTGTTTTTGCGGGCTCACCCTTTGGCTCCGCCTTGGGGGCAGTCGCAATTTGTGTCGGCGTTGTTTTGGCCGGTTCTGATGATGCCATCTTGGGCAGGTTGAAAATGTCTTTTACCATCGACAACTTGCCCTGTGCTGTCAAGTTACCTTTGTCCAGTTGCAGGGCTTTGTCATAGGAGCGGCGCGCTAATTGTGCGTAGATGTCGCCAAGGTTTTCGTAGGCGGTTGCATAGCTGGGGTGGGTATGGATGGCAAGTTCAAGAGCCGCTTTGGCTTTATCGTAATTGCCCTGATTCGCGTACAGCACGGCGAGGTTGTTGTATGGCTCGGGAAGCTCGGGGTAGTCCTCAGTCAGGCTGGTGAATACCTGAATGGCATCCGCACCCTTTTTTTGCTCGGTCAGTATCAGGCCTTTCAAAAACCGGCCTTGCGCATCTTTCGGCTGTTGCGCCAACGCACCATTTACTTTCGCTAGGGCCTGATCAAGTTTGCCTTGCTGATAGAGCTTCGTCGCATCCTTCGTGTCTTCTGCCGGGCCGGCAAAATTGGCACCGGAAAAACACAGCGCGCAGAAGATTGCGCCAACACGCAGTTTGTGGCTTAAAGGGGCATTAATCATTTTGCTATAATTAAATTTATTAGTTAAAAATCATTGTTGCACACAAGATGTCTATTCTACCAAGAATGCCTTTGACCTTCACAATCTCGCCGTCATCGAACAGGTTTGCGCGCCTGCCGCAACCATCGTTCGCCGAGTCGACTTTACGCGCGTCATTTTGTGTCCCGTTATGTGCCCCGTTTCGTGCCCAATGCGCCCGATGTAGGTAAGTCCCGCGCGGTCACTTTGAACTTTCCGGCCCGCTGACGGCGGTTGCCCGCCTGCCGTTCCAGTTATCCATCCTTTAAGACAGCACTTGTCGCGGCAAGTTTCCACGCGCTGAAATGTCGTTGCAAGTCGCTGCACCTGCTCTGCACGGAGAATATTTTTTTATGCAAGTAATTTACAACACGCTCGGTAGAAAAAAACAACCATTGACGACGTTGGAGCCGGGCAAACTGCGCATGTATGTTTGCGGCCCAACGGTCTACGATTTTTTCCACATCGGTAACGCCCGCACCTTTACGGCGTTTGATATGGTGTTTCGCTGGCTGGGCGCAATCGGCTATGAAGTAAATTTCGTGCGCAACATCACGGATATTGATGACAAGATCATCGAGCGCGCAAACACCAACAACGAAACGATGGAAGCGCTCACCACGCGCATGACGGCGGCGTATTTCGAAGACACGGACCGCTTGAAATTGATGCGGCCCACGCACAGCCCGCGCGCGACACACCACATTGAGCACATGCTGGACATCATCAGGCGACTCGAAGAAAAGGGCATGGCGTATCGCGCCGCCAACGGAGACGTGTATTACGCGGTGCGGGAGTTTGAAGGCTACGGCAAATTATCGGGTAAAAACCTCGATGACCTGCGTGCCGGTGAACGCGTGGCAGTTGATTCCACCAAGCGCGATCCGCTCGATTTTGCGCTCTGGAAATCGGCAAAGGCGAACGAGCCGCAGTGGCCCTCCATCTTTGGCGGTGGGCGGCCCGGTTGGCATATTGAGTGTTCGGCAATGTGCAAGGCCACGCTGGGGGACGAAATTGACATCCATGGCGGCGGGTTGGATTTGCAGTTTCCCCATCATGAAAATGAGATTGCGCAGACCGAGGGCGCGTTCGATAAAAATTCAGGCAAGCAGTTTGCCAAGTACTGGATGCATGCGGCGTTTCTGAATATTGATCACGAAAAAATGTCCAAGTCGCTGGGCAATTTTTTCACCTTGCGCGAAGTACTCAACAAGCTCGACGCAGTGCAAGGCGGCGAGACCGTCAGGTATTTCCTGTTGCGGGGCCACTATCGCAGTGAAATCAATTATTCATGGGACATGCTTGAAGATGCCCGTCAGTCGCTATTGGGTTTTTATATCGCGCTGAAAGAAACACCGCCTGTGGCCATAAAGCTGAACTGGTCGAATGAGTATGCGCAGAAATTTCGCAGTGCAATGGAAGATGATTTCGATACGCCAGCCGCGTTTGCCGTGCTTCATGAAGTGCGCCGTGAACTCAATCGCAGCAAGTCTGCTGAGACGGCGGGTTTATTGTTGGCGTTAGGTGCGACGCTGGGATTTTTTCAGGATTCACCAATCGCGTTCGTGCAGGGTGCAGCCAACAACGCCGACCTTGATGTGGACGCGCTTGTGGACGCACGCAATGCCGCGAAGAAGAACAAAGACTTCGCGCGGGCTGATGCGATCCGGCAACAACTTGATGAAGCAGGGTTTGTGCTTGAAGATAAGCCCGCCGGCGTGACGGAATGGCGGCGAAAATAGCTGCAACTGGAAGACGTAGAACGCCATTTGACGGGATTCTTAGGCTAAAAACCCCCTGAAAGGCTCGCCAGTGCTAGAGTTTCACTTTTTCACAGATTGCCGCAGATCAGCGAAGTGTGGTCTAAATTTGCCCTGTAGCCGATCAGCAAAATACCGTTTCAGCCCTTCCCGAATGGCCGCGAAGGCAAGTTCATCCCAGGGAATTTCGTGCTCATGGAAAA
>JAYURJ010000107.1:0-4606 GCA_043756275.1 Betaproteobacteria bacterium
AATTCCAGCGCCAACGCGTTCGCCAGACCAACGCGCAACGGTCGCGGCGCATTTCCGCTCCATCGCGCCATCCTTAGCTGAACAGCGCAGCAAAATCGCCACGCTGCGCCAAGAGCGAGAAAACCTTGAGAAAAATAGCGCGCTGTGTTTGACCACGATTTCGGTCAATCCGCGCACCGTGCGAGTTTTACCGCGTGGAAATTGGCAAGACGACAGCGGCGATGTGGTCCAGCCAGCAGTGCCGCATTTTTTGCGCCAAATCACCAGTTCAGGTGCGCGAGCAACACGCCTTGATTTGGCCAAATGGCTGGTCGCATCAGATAATCCGTTGACCGCCCGCGTTTTTGTCAATCGCGTCTGGCGGATGTTATTCGGCACCGGAGTAAGCAAATCAGTAGATGATTTCGGCATTCAAGGCGAGTGGCCGGTTCATCCTGAATTGCTCGAATACCTAGCAGGAAATTTCCGCGCCAAATGGGATGTCAAAGCTATCGTGCGTCAAATCGTGACGAGTCGCGTGTATCGTTTGGGCGCTACGCCTGAAAAAGCACAACGAGTGATGTTAGCCGAGCGCGATCCTTTTGGCCGCCTCTTATCGCATCAAGGAACGTTCCGCCTTGACGCCGAATTTGTGCGCGACAACGCATTAACCATCAGCGGCTTGTTGGTGGAAGATATTGGCGGACCCAGCGTGAAGCCGTACCAGCCCGCCGGTTATTGGCGGCATCTCAATTTCCCAAGCCGTGAATGGCAAAACGATCACGGAAAAAATGCGTATCGCCGAGGCTTATATACCTGGTGGCAGCGCACGTTTCTGCAGCCCAGCATGCTCGCCTTTGACGCGCCAGCGCGTGAAGAATGCACGGGTGAACGCACCCGCGCGAATACGCCACAGCAAGCCTTGGCACTGCTCAACGATCCGACATACGTTGAGGCCGCACGCGCTTTCGCCGTGCGCATTATTACTGAAGGCGGGCCTGACGATCGCGCGCGCATTGCCTGGGCGTGGAGTTGCGCTCTCGCTCGTCAGCCAACCGCAGCAGAGCAAGCCGTGGTCACTCAGCTATTGACCAAACATCGGCGCGCACCGGCGAATGCAGCCGATGCAACGGCGTTCTTTGAGGTCGGTTACTTCCGCGCGCCATCCACCATTGCGTCGGCTGAGTTGAGCGGATGGATCTCGGTCGCACGCACCATTCTCAACCTGCACGAAACCATCACTCGCAATTGAGCCGCGAACTTTTCCCCGCTTTCGTTCCCGCTTTCGTTACTCGCTTTCGTTACTCGCATTTTTTGAGGTCATTATGTTCGCAGATCTGACTCGTCGGGCATTTCTTGGTCGCAGCGCTGGTGGCATCGGAGCCCTCGCCTTGGCATCACTGATGCCAAACGGACTCGGCGCGGCCGATCGTCCATCAGGAATTATCAGTCCGCGCCATCACCAACCGACGGCCAAGCGGATCATCTATTTGTTTCAGGGTGGCGGCCCGTCGCACCTCGATTTATTTGATTACAAGCCAGGGATGGCCGCGCTGAATGGCCAGCAAATGCCAGAGTCTCTGACCAAGGGTCAGCAGATCGCCCAGCTTCAGGGCGCGGCATTGAAAGTTATGGCGCCTCAGCATGCCTTCAAAAAATGGGGGAAATCGGGCATGGAGATCAGCGAAGTCTTGCCCCGGATTGGCGGAGTCGCGGATGAACTCTGCATGATTCGTTCAATGGTGACCGAAGCGATTAATCACGATCCAGCGCAATCCTTCATGAATTCTGGATCATCAATCAGCGGCCGCCCCAGCATGGGTTCGTGGTTTGTGTACGGACTTGGCAGCGAATGCGAAAACCTCCCAGGCTTTGTCGTGCTCAGTTCGGTTGGCGGCGGCCAAGGGCAACCGATTGCGTCACGGCAGTGGTCAGCGGGGATGTTGCCCAGCCGCTATCAAGGCGTGCCATTTCACGCCAAAGGTGATCCGGTGTTGTACATCAGCCGTCCCCCTGGCACTGACGCTGGGGGCCAACGCGACGTGATTGACGCCGTCAACCAACTCAACGGCATTCACGACGACGTGGTGGCTGATCCTGAAATCGCGACGCGCATCAGCCAATACGAAATGGCGTTTAAAATGCAGAGCAGCGTGCCGGACTTAGTGGATTTTTCCAAAGAGCCGCAACACATTCTTGACCTGTACGGCACCAAGGGCGCTGATGGAAGCTTTGCCGCGAATTGTTTGATGGCGCGGCGACTTGCTGAGCGCGGCGTGCGCTTTATTCAATGTTACCATCGTGGCTGGGACCATCACGGCGGAGTAAAAAACGGCACCAAAACTACCAGCGGCTTGGTCGATCAGGGCACCGCTGCGTTAATCACCGATCTCAAACAACGCGGCATGCTTGAGGATACGTTAATTATTTGGGGCGGCGAATTCGGGCGCACGCCGATGGCTCAGGGCGACGGTCGCGATCATCATATCAAAGGGTTTTCGCTATTCATGGCCGGTGGCGGCGTGAAAGCTGGCATCACCCATGGTGCCACTGATGACTTTGGCTACCACGCGGTGCAAGACGTGGTCTCCGTTCACGATCTGCACGCCACGATCATGCACATTATGGGCATTGATCACACGCGTCTGACGACCCGCTTTCAAGGCCGTGACTACCGTTTGACGGATGTGCATGGGCATGTGGTCAAGAAGATCCTGCGGTAAACCGGCTTTTTTAACCTGCTCTTTTTTGCCTGCTCTTTTTTGCGCTCGATTATCAACTCAACTCATTTCACCTTTTCTATTCGGAAATCTGCTCATGCATTTCACCTCTTCCTCCTCCTTGACCTCTTTTGCCTCTTTCGCTTCTAGCTCATTGCGTTGGCTCACGTTGCTCGCGGCATTTTTTCTCAGCACAGCCGGGGCCCCGCTAAGCGCTATGGAAATTGATCCGGTAAACCCGCCTGAAAAGATGGAGGTCCAGGTTGCCGGGCGAACCGCTGATGAAACCTGGACACTGCAACTCTATCGTCGCACGTGTCGCACCAGCGATTTCAAGTTGCTTCTGTGGGATAAAACTTCGGGCTATACCGAGCAGGCCGCGTTGCCGCCGGTGTCCTCCTATCGCGGAACGATCAAAGAAATACCCAACGCGCTGGTGATCGCCGGGCTCGCCCCTGATGGTGAACTGTATTTGCTGATTACCGATGACGGACGCACCAGTTATTTTTTCGATAATTACTACGTCAATCATACCACCCGCCAGCTCGCTAAACTTGCCTACAAAGATCCACCCCCGATGCCGGTTGTCAGTGGCGGCAATCTGCTCCCAGGAAATCTGGGCGTTTCTTCACTGGGCATCGGCATGTCCAAAGGCCAAGCGCCGAATGGTGTGCGCTATGATCAATTGGTCGAAGCCGAATACGCCATGGAAATTCCCTACGGCGTTTGGATTGAGCACCGTGATAAACCGAATGCCATCGCGTCGGTCATGGCATTTTACGAATTCACCATGCTGCAACATGATATGGTCTTAACCCGCGATGCTGGCGTGCGCGTGGTGTCGACCATCGCCGTCGTTCGGCAGGATCCGCTCAAAGTCAATCTGCCTGAACTTGGCATCGTCGCCAAAGAATGGCGCAATAAACAAACTCCCTTGGCAGCAGCGCGCTGGGATGTGGTCTGGCATGTTCGTGGCGATGATCATCCGCGTGGCTATTCGATGACTAATTGGCCAAAAAATTCATTCCTCTGCGGACCGCAACTTGATCATGAAGCCGGTCACATGTGGGGCGGACAGCACGATCCTTATGGCGACAGCACCATGCAATACGGCCATATTTATTATGATGCCATGGATTGGCAGATTACCGAATCACGCCGACGTATGAGCATTGACCAAGGAAGTTTGCCTGCCGCCAAAGAACGCTTCACCGATCCCCTTCATCCGCGTGCCTGTACCGATGCCGTGCGCTTGAAGCCGGATCAAGCTACGGACGTTGACGTGTTAGCGAATGACTGGTCAAGCAATGGTAGTCGTTTGAAAATTATCTCCTGCAAGGCCAACAAAGGCCAGGCGACGATCACTGCCGAAGGACGTATTCATTATGTCCCACCCGCAGGATACGTCGGCAAAGACCTCGTGGCATACACGGTGCAAGACGATTCGCC
Source organism: Betaproteobacteria bacterium (assembly GCA_043756275.1). GTDB lineage: Bacteria > Pseudomonadota > Gammaproteobacteria > Burkholderiales > Usitatibacteraceae > UKL13-2. The sequence continues at coordinate 4,149 of JAYURJ010000107.1, forward strand.
GATGCAGTTATCGGTCAGCGAATTACTTCACATCGATGTCATGAATGTCGGCTTGATGGTCCATTATCCCTTTACCGATCTCACCGGGACCGTCGTCACTGACGCCACCGGGCACGGTTTACACGGCGTGCTTTCCCACACCAACAACGCCACCGATTGGGTGCCCGCGCCAACCGGACGCGGCCTGCGCATCTGGGGAAAATCAAGTGAACCTCGGCATTTTTACAATGGTTTGATCTGCGCTGACCAAGGCAGCTTGCTCCCGCAGCCGCTCAGCACGGTGCCGTTTGATGAAAGTGGTAACCGCCACAGCAATGCCCTTGATGCCCAGGATGGCGACTTCTCTATGGCCATGTGGTTCCGCGCGGACTCGTTTGAATTGGGACCCTGCTTGGCTAAAAAATCGGCGGACACCGACGATCTTTTTTCGATGCGCCTTGGCTGGTTTCTACGCGCTG
>JAYURJ010000108.1:0-13441 GCA_043756275.1 Betaproteobacteria bacterium
ATTTGCGATGGTGGTTTTGTCGCCGACGATACAGTCATGTGCAATATGCACATAGGCCATCAGCCAGTTGTCACTGCCAATAGTTGTAACACCGCGATCCTGAACCGTGCCGCGATTGAAACTACAGTATTCGCGAATGGTGTTGCGGTCACCGATGTCGAGCCTCGTGGGTTCGCCTTTGTATTTCTTGTCCTGATTGGCTTCACCGAGCGAGACAAAATGAAAAATACGATTGTCCCGGCCAATTTTAGTGTGGCCCGTGATCACGCAATGGTGGCCGATGCTGGTGTTATCACCGATTTCAACGTTGCCATCGATGACGGTATAGGCACCCACACTGACACCTGCACCAAGTTTGGCGCGCGGATCGATAATTGCGGTGGCATGGATACTCATGTGCGTTTTAGTTTTACGTCAAGGTGAGCGTTAAGGTTTGGTAATTGTGCGCTGTGTGCATAACAGCTCAGCTTCGCAGGCAAGTTGCCCCCCCACCTTGGCGCGAACGGCGTATTTGATCAAGCCGCGCTTTTCCAGCAGTTTTTCCGCTTCCAGAATCAAGGTGTCCCCCGGTACCACTGGTCGCTTAAAGCGTGCGCCATCAACACCGACCAGATACACCACCGTGTTGTCATCGCGCTTGGTACCGAGGCTTTTGAACGACAACAGCGCCGCAGCTTGCGCCATCGCTTCGATAATCAATACGCCCGGCATTACCGGATAGTGCGGGAAATGACCTTCAAAAAAAGGCTCGTTGATGGTGACGTTTTTGATGGCGACGATGCGTTTGTTGGGCTCCAGCTCAAGTACGCGATCAACCAGCAGGAAAGGATACCGGTGCGGCAGGGTTTCCTTGATTTCGGCAATTTCCATCACGCATTTTGTGCTCACGATTCGCTTCCTTTTTTTTTCATCCCAGCGGCCAGCGCATCGAGCCGCCGCAAATGCGCGACGTTTTTCAGCCAGTCGTCGTGCTTCATCAGCGGCATCACCGCCGTATAGATGCCAGGTTCGGTGATTGATTTTGTCACCAGTGTCATGGCCGAAATAACAGCACCGTCACACACCTGCAGGTGACCGGTAAATCCTGCCGCGCCACCGACCATCACACGCTTGCCGATTGTCGTGCTGCCGGCAATCCCGACGCAGCCTGAAATCACGGTGTGGTCGCCAATCACACAGTTATGACCAATCTGGATCTGGTTATCGAGTTTGACATCGTTGCCGATAATCGTATCCGCGATGGCGCCACGATCAATGGTGGTATTGGCACCAATCTCGCAGTCGTCACCAATGATCACGCGGCCGGCCTGCGGAATTTTGACCCAACTCCCCACGTCTCCGTGGAAATCTGGCGCGAAACCGAAACCGTCGGCACCGATTACCACGCCAGAATGAACGATGGCGCGTTGTCCGATGCGGCAATCGGGGCAAATTGTGACGCGCGCTGCAATCACGCAATCATCATCCACCGTCGCACCATCGCCGATAACCGAGCCCGCACCAATGCGCACGCGCTCGCCGATCACGGCATGCGCACCGATAGAAACGAATTCAGCGATTGACGCGCTCGACGCAACGCTCGCCGCAGGATGTACAACTGCACTGGCGTGAATGCCAGCTGGTTGTCGCAACGGGGGACTAAACAACTGCGCCACGCGCGCGAAATAGGCATAAGGATTGGCGACAACGATACGCGGTTTAGACGTGATGTCGCGATCCTTCTCGCCGACAATCACCGCGCCCGCCATGGTGCGCGCGAGTGCGGATCGGTATTTTGGATTCGCCAGAAAAGTAATGTGGTGTCCAGACGCACCCTCGATGGTGCCCACACCCGTAAGAGGTGTCAGTACCTCGCCGATGGCTTCACCGCCGAGTGTTGACATGAGATCGCTCAGAAACATGGGATTGTTATATCACTTTCCGCACGTTGGAGCGGTGGGGCGCACCCGCTTCCGGGGATGACCTGATCGGCTGACCGATACCAATTGGGCGACTTGCCGCAGACTAGCCCGGCAACAGCACGCGGCGCGCTATTTATCCGCAAGCGCCTTGATCACCTTGTCGGTGATGTCAATTTTCGGACTGGCAAATGTTGCCTCGTGCAGAATCAAATCGAATTTTTCTTTTTCTGCGATTTCGTTGATCACTTTGTTCGCGCGTTCTTGAAGAGACGCCAGCTCTTCACTTTGACGCAGGCTCAGGTCCTCACGAAATTCCCGCTGCATACGCTGAAAATCGCGGGTCAATTGCGCAAGCTGGCGTTCTTTGGCAACGCGTTCGGCTTCCGGCGAGGTCACGGCTTCTTTTTGCAAAGTCGCTTCCAAATCGCGCCCTTGCTTTTCCATCTTGTTCAATTCCGCCTGACGGTTGGCGAACTCCTTTTCGAGCTTGACCTGCGCCCGTTTGGCAGGAGCCGCTTCGCGGAGTATCCGTTCGCGATTAACGAATCCGACTTTCGTGTCGGCCGCCACCGCGAGCGTCGTTGTCATACTCGCAAACGTGAGACACACCACAATCAGACGCAAGGCATTAGTCATCTTTCGGCCCTCTTTGGAAAACCCTATCAACATGTCATCAGAATACGCGGCCCAGCAAAAATTGGAAGCGCTCCACCTTGTCGGTAGCCTTCTGCCGGATCGGTTTTGCGAGACTGAATTTCAATGGCCCGACCGGCGAAAACCAACTCACACCGATACCGACTGAGCTCCGCAAATCACCCAGCCGAATCTTTTCACCGGCCGCAAAAACGTTACCAATATCCACAAACGTCGATAAACGAACCGACTTGTCGCCTTTAACGCCCGGCATCGGAAACAATAGCTCCAGATTACCAACGATACGGCGATTGCCACCGATGTAGTCGCCGTTGGTATCCCTGGGGCCGAGCGAACTTTGCTCAAAGCCACGCACTGAATCTACGCCGCCGGCATAAAAATTCTTGAAAAATGGCAGCGGCTTGCCGCCATAACCGTTTGCGTAGCCGAACTCCAGATTTGCATTGAGGACAATCGGGCCCCAGATGGGACGCAAATACTGCGCTTTACTTTGAAACCGATAGAACTTTACATCGCCACCCGGCAGACCTATTTCGCCGCCGGCTTCAAGCAGATATCCGTTTCTCGGGAAATAAATGCTGTCCCGCGTGTCGCGTGAAAAACCAAGCGAGCCACGGAATGTATCGCTCTTGGAGCCGAATGTATTGACATAGTCGATATATCGCGACGGGCTGAACCCATCAAGCCCCAAATCGGTACGCTCCCAGCCTAGTCCGAAATTGAGCCCGTCGTATTCGGTGACAGGCACACCGAAACGCACACCAACACCAGTGGATTTTGAGGTGTACTGGCCGGTTGTCAGGCTCGCGGTATTGATATCGCGCTGATAGACGTCAAAGCCGCGTGCGATGCCGTCAACCGTCCAGTACGGATTCAGGTACGACAACTCGTAAGCTTTGCTGACGTTGCTGTTGTTGATACGAAACGAAAGTTGATTGCCAGAACCAAAGATATTTGATTGCGAGACTGAGGCGCTGACCGTCAATTTTTCAGCGCCCGAATAACCAACGCCGAATTGCAGGCTTCCGGTGTTGCGCTCTTTGACCGTGACGTTCAAATCGACCTGATCGTTGGAACCCGGCACGGAGGGCGTTTCAATGTTGATGTCTTCAAAAAAACTGGTGCGCTCCAGCCTCTCTTTGGAGCGTGCAATTTTTTCGTTCGAATACCACGCGGACTCAAGCTGGCGCATTTCGCGGCGTACGACTTCATCGCGCGTGCGTGAATTGCCTTGTACGTTGATGCGGCGAACATGCACGCGCCGACCGGGATCGACAAACATCGTAAACGATGCCGTTTTATTGGCGCGATCCGCATCGGGAACCGGGTTGATATTGGCGAAGGAGTAACCATCGTTACCGAGACGATCACTGATGCGCTTGACCGAATCGACAATTTTTTGCCGGGAAAATGTCTCGCCCGACTTGAACAACAACAGCGAGCGCATTTCTTCTTCAGTGATTTTCAGCTCCCCCTGAAATTTGATGTCGGATATTTTGTAGACCGGACCTTCGATGATATTGACAGTGATGTAGATCTTTTCTTTGTCAGGCGTAATCGAAACCTGGGTAGACTCAATGTTGAACTCAAGATAGCCGCGATTGAGGTAATACGACTTCAATTTTTCCAGGTCGCCCGACAGCTTTTGCTTTGAATATTGGTCATCCTTTGTAAACCAGCTGAACCAGCCACCAGTGGTCAGTTCGAACTCCTTGAGCAACGTGGATTCAGAAAATGCAGAAGCGCCGATGATGTTGATATCGACGATTTTGGAAACTTCACCTTCCTCGATCGTGAATGTCAGCGAAATGCGATTGCGCTCCAGCGGTGTCACCGTCGTGGTTACGGTCGCAGAATAAAAGCCGCGGCTGGTGTACTGACGCTTGATCTCTTTTTCAGCGCGATCCAGCAACGAGCGGTCAAAAATTTTCGCCTCCGATATGCCGGCCGTTTTCAGACCGTCCTTCAGATTGTCCTTGGTGAATTCCTTGGCACCGCTGATGTCGATCTGCGCAATCGCCGGACGCTCCACCAAAAAAACGATGAGGACATCGTTTTCAACTTCGAGACGAACATCGGTATAAAACCCGGTCGCATACAACGCCTTGATGGCGGCGGCGGCTTTGTCGTCATCCATGCTCTCGCCAACCTTGACGGGCAGGTAGCTGAATACCGTACCGGCCTCGGTGCGCTGCGCACCTTCGACACGGATGTCTTTCACGACGAACGGCTGGATTGCGAATGCAGTGGCAGAAAAGAATGCGGCAAGGAGCGCCGATAGCAATTTGGAAGTATTGTTGAAGCGCATCAATGATCAGCCGGTGACGAGGCGGTGTATGTCGTTATAGAAGGCAAATGCCGTTAAGCCAAGCAGCAAAGTGAGGCCGACCTGTTGGCCGATTTCCATCACTTTTTCGGAGACGGGACTGCCCTTGAGAATCTCGGCAATATAATACATCAACTGCCCCCCATCCAAGACGGGAATGGGGAGTAGATTGAGCACCCCCAGACTGATGCTGATCAGCGCCAGAAATGTGACGTAGGGTATCCAGCCTAATTGCGCGGATTGGCCCGCATAATCGGCGATCGTGATCGGGCCTGAGAGGTTTTTCCACGAAACATCGCCGGTCAGCATGCGGCCCATCATTTTCAGGCTGAACACCGACATGTCCCAGACTTTTGCCCACGCGCGTGGAATTGCCTCAAGCGGGCCATAACGCACTACGGTGCTCAACTTGTCCAGCATCGCCCGATCCACCTTTGGTTTCACGCCGATCCGGCCAAACGACTTGCCATTTTCGGTAACCGTCTCCGGTGTTACTGTCAGACGGATTTCTGTTCCTGCGCGCTCAACGACGATTTCCAGTACCTGACCGGGCCGCGCGGATATGCTCGCCACCAACGCCTCCCAACGCTCCGTGGGCCTGCCCTGCACGCTGATGATCCGGTCGCCTGCCCTCAAGCCTGCGCGGTCGGCCGCACTTCCTTTGACGACTTCATCGAGCACCGGCAACACACTCATCCGAAACGCCGACATCCCGGCCTTGGCCAGAAAATCCTTATCCAGATCATCCTTGTCAACCGCGGCTAAGCTTAGGCGCTTCATTTGCCGTCGCCCATCAGCACCCTCAACTTCAATCTCGACCGTTGCCCGTTTGACGGCCTCTTCCAGCAGTGCAAGCCTGGCATCCCCCCAGGTTTTGATCGCTTTGTCGCCGACTTGGGTGATGAGATCAAATTCGGCGAATCCTCCATTGGCAGCAGGGGAATTTGGTATTGGCGCGGCAAGATAGGGCTTGGTGCCCGTCGTGCCGGTCACGAACAGCGCCCAGTACAGAAATGCGGCCAACACAAAATTGGCGACCGGACCGGCAACCACGATCAGGATGCGCTGCCACACGGTTTTGTTGTTGAATGCGCGCGATTTATCGGCCGGCGCAGCGCTGCCGTCACGCTCATCGGCCATCTTTACGTACCCGCCCAACGGCAGCACGCCTATCGCCCACTCGGTTTGATCAGGGCCAAGTTTTTTCATCCACAAGGGACGGCCAAAGCCAACCGAAAAACGCAAAATTTTTACGTGGCACCAACGCGCGGCCCAGTAATGCCCGAGCTCATGGAACGTCACCAGAACACCGATGGCTAAGGCAAACGCGGCGATGGTCGTAAGGAAGGACAACAATGACATGGCTGGTGTGGTGAATAAGGTGGTATCGGATGGTGTCGCGGGAGGTGGCTTCGGGCGACCTAATTTATTTAGCCGCAGCGTGTAGGAGCGGCGAGCGTGCAATTCGTTCACGCGCGGCGACACGCGCGTTTGCATCGGCACTGAAAATATCGCTCAAGGCCGCAGCCGCAGTGATGGTCGCACCACCCAACACGTCTTCGATCACACGCGGGATGTCGGTGAACGCAAGGGTGCCGGTTAAAAATGCATCGACCGCAACTTCATTGGCGGCATTGAGCACGGTGGGCGCGGTGCCACCGAGCCTGAGCGCGTCATAGGCTAAACGTACACAGGGAAACCTGGCAGTATCGATGGGCATGAATTCCAGTTTGCCCGCTGTCGTGAGGTCAAGTGCGCTGACACCGGCATCGATACGATCAGGAAATCCCAATCCGTAGGCAATCGGCGTGCGCATATCGGGGTTGCCCATCTGCGCGATCACCGACCCATCAAGGTATCCGACCATCGAGTGCACAATGCTCTGCGGATGTACGACGACTTCAATCATGTCTGCGGGGGCATTAAACAACCAATGCGCCTCAATGACTTCCAGCCCCTTGTTCATCATCGTGGCGGAATCGACAGAAATTTTTCGTCCCATCACCCAGTTCGGATGCGCGCATGCCTGCTCGGGCGTGACGCTGTGAAGATCGTCGATAGAGCGCGTCCTGAATGGTCCGCCAGACGCAGTAAGAATGATTTTTCGCACGCCAACGTTGTGCAATCCGTCTCCGAAATGTCGTGGCAGCGATTGAAAAATGGCGTTGTGTTCGCTATCTATCGGCAGCAGCACTGCGCCGTGTTCGTGAACGGCGCGCATAAAAATGCGTCCGGCCATCACCAGTGCTTCCTTATTGGCCAGCAGCACAGTTTTGCCCGCGCGCGCAGCGGCAAGCGAGGACGGCAGGCCCGCCGCGCCAACGATAGCCGCCATCACGACATGCGTTTGCACATGGGCGGCGATGTCGGACAGCGCGTTTTCACCCGCCAGCACTTCGGTGTCGCAACCAACTGCCTTCAGCCGCGTACGCAAGGTCTCGGCCTGTGCGGGATCTGGCATCGCTGCAAAACGCGGCTGAAATTGCTCGCATTGCTGCGCCAGCTCAGGGACGCGCGAATACGCAGACAACGCAAACACGCGGAAGCGATCAGGGTGTCTGCCGATCACGTCCAGCGTGTTAACACCAATGGAACCGGTGGAACCGAGGATCGTGACGTTTCTGATGCCTGGGGCGCTCATGTACTCATGCACCCGCGCGCAATAGCACGTACAAGCCCGCAATCGGCAAGGTTGAGGTCAATGCGTCGATACGATCAAGAATCCCGCCGTGTCCGGGTAATAGATTGCTGGAGTCCTTCAGCCCGACACCGCGCTTCATCCACGATTCAAAAAGATCGCCAATCACCGACAACACCGCCAGCAGGGCAAAAAACGCGAATAGCACGACGAGGTGCGTCGTCAACTCTTGCGCCCACGCGTGGCGACCAACGAAACTATTGGCAACAAGAGCCTGCCAGAGAAAAAAGTACGCCGCGACACCAACGATGCCACCGAGCGCGCCTTCGATAGTTTTGCCCGGGCTGATTGCGGGGGCGAGCTTATTTTTGCCAAACTGTTTGCCGACAAAGTAGGCGGCGATATCGGCCACCCATACAATCCCGGCGAAGGTGAGCAGCAGCCAGGGACTGACATCGCGCAAAAGCAGGAACGCCAGCCACGTGGGGAAAATAACGATCCAGCCCGCCAGCGCAATTACCCAAGGGTTACCAGGTCGCCATAACTTCAGCAACCAGATCGGCACCACCACCATCCAGAACAACGCGGCGACAGCAAAGCCTGCCAATGCGAGCGAGCGAAATGCAATGCCTGCAATCTGCCCGTCGTGATAGGCGAGCAATATCAACCCGCAGAGCGCAATTGAAAACACCCAATAGGCACGCGACACGCCTTTGGCAAGCTGGCAAAAACGGCTCCATTCCCAACAGGCCGCGAGCACGATGGCAAGTGTAAACAATCCCCATGCGAAATTCGGGAATAGAAACAGCGCGATCAATAAGATCGGCAGAATCACGAGTGCGGTGATGACGCGTGTCTTGAGCACAGGGGGCCGAAAATTATTGGTGCTTGACGGAAATATTGAGCAAAGCCACTACGCAGCCGTCACACTGGCTGAGGATTTGGCCAGCACCAATTGTTCGCTGGTGCGCCCGAAACGGCGTTCCCGCCGCCGGTATGAATCGATTGCTTTGAGCAAACTCTCGCGACCAAAATTGGGCCACAATTCCTGCGTGAAATGAAACTCTGTGTAGGCCAATTGCCAGAGCAGAAAATTACTGATGCGCTCCTCACCGCCGGTGCGGATAAAAAGATCTGGCTCCGGCGCATACGCCATGGATAAATGCTGCGCCAGTTCCGCTTCGGTAATTTCATAAACCTCTAGCACTGGTGCGGCTTCTGGCGCATTTGTGCTCTTGGATGCCCGTGTTTGCTGGAGTTTCTCTTTTTGCGCTTTATTTGCCGCCTGCAGAATATCCCAGCGGCCACCATAGTTGGCGGCTACTGTCAGCGTGAGTTTGGTGTGATCCTGCGTCAGTGTTTCGGCCCTGGCAATGAGTTCGCGGATGCGCGCGTCGAATGGCGTCAAATCACCAACGACTTTGAAGCGGACTTTGTTGTCATGCAATTTGACGACTTCGTTTTCCAGTGCCGCCATAAACAATTGCATGAGCACCGATACTTCTTCTGCCGGGCGACGCCAGTTTTCGCTTGAAAACGCGAACAGCGTCAGGTACTCAATGCCCAGCTCACCGCAGGCACTCACGGTCTCGCGAACCGCGCCCACGCCGCGCTTATGGCCGGCCACACGCGGCATGAAGCGTTGCTTGGCCCAGCGACCGTTGCCATCCATGATGATGGCGACGTGACGGGGCACATCACTGACGTCTGGAATGGTCTCGGTGGAGCTCTTGTGCATTGTGCGTGATGCGGCTTAAAGAGTGACGGTTGGCTAGACCGACATCAATTCTTTTTCTTTTTCGGCAACCGCGTGGTCAACATCTTTGATAAAACGGTCGGTCAGCTTTTGGATGTCTTCCTGGGCGCGCTTTTCATCATCTTCAGGAATCGTTTTTGCCTTGAGCGCATCTTTGAGCGCAGTGTTGGCATCGCGCCGAATATTGCGGATGGCCACTTTCGCGTGTTCGCCGTCACTCTTGACGACCTTCGCGAGTTCCTTGCGACGCTCTTCGGTCAGCGCCGGCATCGGCACCCGAATTGAATCCCCGGCAGAGGTTGGGTTCAATCCCAGCCCTGAATCACGGATTGCTTTCTCGACCACGGCGGCGAGCTTTTTTTCCCACGGCTGGACGGTGATAGTGCGTGCATCCGTCAGCGTGACGTTGGCGACCTGCTTCAAGCCCATCATCGAGCCGTAATAATCCACCTGAATATGATCGAGCAGCCCGGTGTGGGCGCGACCTGTGCGCACCTTGCCCAGATCACTCCTCAGTGTCTCGAGCGATTTGCCCATCTTTGTTTCCGATTGCTTTTTCAGTTCTGCAACGTTCATGCGCTCACTCCACAAAACAATCAAGCGTGTACTAGTGTACCTTCATCTTCGCCCATCACGACTCTTTTGAGGGCACCCTGCTTGAAAATCGAAAACACATTGATGGGCAGTTTCTGATCGCGACAAAGTGCAATCGCGGTGGCATCCATCACCTTCAAATTCTTGATCATGGCTTCGTCAAACGTGATGTGATGATAGCGCGTCGCCGTCTTGTCGAGCTTCGGATCAGCCGTGTAGACACCGTCGACCTTGGTGGCTTTCAGTACGATCTCGGCTTCCATTTCGCGGCCACGCAGGGCGGCAGCGGTATCGGTGGTGAAAAATGGGTTGCCCGTGCCGGCAGCGAATACGACCACCTTGCCTTCTTCGAGGTAACGCATGGTCTTGCCGCGAATGTAGGGCTCGACCACCGGCTCGATATTGATTGCAGATTGCACGCGTGGCGTCATGCCCGCTTTCGACAGCGCGTCCTGCAAGGCCAGTGAATTAATCACCGTCGCCAGCATGCCCATGTAATCGGCGGTCGCGCGGTCCATGCCCGCTGCACTGGTGGATACGCCGCGGAAAATATTACCGCCTCCAATGACGATCCCCATCGCCACTCCCAGATCAGAAACTTCCTTGATCTCCCCGACGATGCGTTCGATGGTGGGCCGGTTGATGCCGAATGAATCATCACCCATCAGTGCTTCACCGGACAGCTTGAGAAGGATTCTCCGATACTTGGGTGTTGTCATCACTCGTCCAGTCTTGTCATTCGGCACCGGGTTTATACCCGGGCCGCTATTCTCACCCTCGCCCGCCTGCGGGAGAGGGCCGGGGTGAGGGAGTTCTCAAGTTTGATTGCGGATTGTGTCTGCAATCAGGCGAAAATTGTTACGGAAACAGTTTTGGGAAGCGTTTTGCTTGGCTTCCCAGTATTCAAACAGCTTAGGCTGGAACGAGTTCGGCTTCAGGGTCGCCCTTGTCGTTCTTTGGCTTTGCCGCTGCTGCTGCTTCGGCCACTTCAGCCGCGAAGTCAGTCACTTTTTTCTCGATGCCTTCGCCAACCATGTACAGCGTGAACGAATTGATAGCGGCACCTTTGGACTTCAACAGTGCTTCTATGGTCATTTTGTCGTCTTTCACGAACGGCTGCGACAGAAGCGCCACTTCTTTCATGAATTTTGCGGCAGAACCCTCAACCATCTTGGCAACGATCTCGGCTGGTTTGCCGGATTCAGCCGCTTTTTGACGCGCGATTTCGCGCTCTTTTTCAACCAGAGCGACAGGCACATCAGCAATAGCTAACGCAACTGGCTTCGATGCTGCGATATGCATCGCAATATCTTTGGCCATCGTCACATCACCACCGGTGACATCGACCAGCACGCCCACTTTCGAACCGCCGTGAATATAGTTATGCAACGACCCTTTGGCTTCTACGCGTACGAAGCGCCGGATCGATAAATTCTCGCCAATCTTGCCGATCAATGCTTTGCGGGTTTCCTCAACGCTGGTGCCATTGATGGACATCTCCGAGAGCGCCGTTACATCCGCTGGATTTTGCGTTGCCACCATTTCGGCGAGTTTTGCCGACAGGGCTAGGAAATCGTCGTTTTTTGCCACGAAATCAGTTTCGCAATTCACTTCAATGATCGCGCCAAGTTTTTGATCGCCCGAGATATGGATCGCGACCACACCTTCAGCCGCCACGCGGCTGGCCGCTTTGCTGGCCTTGTTGCCCAGCTTCACGCGCAGAATTTCTTCCGCTTTTTCCATGTCACCTGCGGCCTCTGTCAGCGCTCTCTTGCACTCCATCATCGGTGCGTCGGTCTTCTCGCGCAATTCTTTGACCATCCCTGCCGTAATCTCTGCCATTTCCATTTCCTATTTTGTTAACACCAGCCGCCAGCGTTTGCTCGACGACCCTGTGATTTCTCAAACGACTATTTCTTAATCTGAAGCCCCTTAAAAAAAAGGGGCCGGAGCCCCTTTTTTGAGGTATCGAAACTTACTTCGCTTCTTCCTCGGTGACTTCTACCAATTCCTCACCGGGCGCGACCATTTCCTGAATCACGGCATTCTTGCCTTCGAGAATCGCATCGGCCACGCCGCGTGCGTACAAGCGGATTGCGCGGGTCGAGTCATCGTTGCCCGGAATTACGTAATCGACGCCATCGAGTGAGTTATTGGTATCGACCACGCCGATAATTGGCACGCCAAGTTTTCTGGCTTCGGTCACGGCAATTTTGTGATAACCGACGTCAATCACGAAAATTGCGTCCGGCACACCGCCCATGTCCTTGATACCGCCCATCGAACGCTGGAGTTTTTCCATTTCGCGGGAGAACATCAAAGCTTCTTTTTTGGACAATTTTTCGAGCGAGCCGTCTGCTGCCATGGCCTCGAGTTCTTTAAGGCGCTTGATCGAACCTTTTACCGTCTTGTAGTTGGTCATCATGCCGCCGAGCCAACGGAAATCAACGTATGGCATACCGGCGCGCTGCGCCTCTTCCATCACGATTTCACGCGCCTGACGCTTGGTGCCAACAAACAGGATGGTGCCTTTGTTGGATGCCAACTGGCGTACAAACTTGAGCGCGTCCTGGTACATCGGCAGCGACTTCTCAAGATTGATAATATGGATTTTGTTGCGGGCACCGAAAATAAAGGGTGCCATTTTGGGATTCCAGAAACGGGTTTGGTGTCCGAAATGGACGCCCGCCTCAAGCATTTGACGCATGGTTACTGACATGAAAAACTCCAAAAGTTAAGGTTAGCCTCCCCTCACAAGACTTTCGCGGCGTTGCCGGGAAAGACCTTAACGGTGCAAGGGTGCGGATTTGCCCGATCCAGTGAACCCGGATCCGGATTGAAACAGCCTGCTATTATAGCCCGGAAAACCGATAAGAATCAATTACCTTTTGAGACGCGGGAGCCGCAGGGAGGTCGCAGTGGACGTCAAGCGTATCGTTTTGCTGTTTGCCATCCGTCTGGCGTTATCGGCGGCGATCCTGTGGGTGGTGTTCCGCTACATGGGTTTGATCCCGTTCGTGCTCGCCATCCCGGTTGCCGGATTTTTGCTCGCCAAACCGATTATCGAAGCTGGTGAAGGTTATTTTCAGTGGGCAAAAAAACAGCCATACGCGCAATGGCAGGGAAACTATTACGAATTTGCCGGCACCCAAATTCGCTTGTTTGAGGTTGGGCGTGAGCTTTGGGCGGTCGACATCGATCTGCTGCGCGTGATTGGCGAAAAGCCGACGCTCATGCTCACCAGTCTTTACAGCACGTTGGATTACGACGTCATTGACGACACAAAGTACCACGGGTTTTCGCCTGCGGGTGCTGAAAAAGTATTGAATAAAAGTACCCATTTTGAAGCCAAGCGCATGCTGTTTTGGCTGCAACGCGAGGTATACAAGCAACACGCTCGCAAGCAGGATTTAGAGCTTTTCCGTAAATAGTCCGGGTCGGCATGGCGGGCGCTTTAGGCGCCGGGCGTTGTTGCAAATCCTCACGATAGCGTTGCTATCGTTGCGGTTTGCGCCTAGCCCAGCACCCAAATCACCTCGCCAGCCTCTACCGGCCTATTTACGGACAAGCTC
>JAYURJ010000109.1:0-4534 GCA_043756275.1 Betaproteobacteria bacterium
TCAACCCGAATTTCCGTGAAGAGTATTTTCATGGCGAGCCAGCCGAGGACGACAAGAACGGTCAAGCCATCCTCGCGCGCCTGAAGGGAAAGCGTTTGCCAATGATTGGTCGCATTGAAGTTTCCATCATCGCCGAGCAGCAGCCACGCTGGATATCGTTTCTCAATCGAGAGTTTGATTTGCTCTGGTTGATGCCGGAGGACTTCGGCAATATGTCGGTACCGAATCGCAAGCTTGCGCCGAATCTGCAAAAGGCCGGTATCGTCATGGAGCAGATCGCGGCGATGGATCTCACTTATATCTATTTCAATATGGAAGACACAACCGTCGGCGGCTACACGCCGGACAAAATCGCGCTGCGTCGAGCCATCTCGCTGGGCTACAAAACCAAAGACGAAATCAACACCATCCGCAAGAACCTCGCTGTTCCCGCGCATACGCCGTACGCGCCCGGCGTGGCTGGCTATGACGCAGGCTTCCGCACTAGCGCCAACGAACATGATCCAGCCAAAGCGAGGGCGCTACTCGATATGTACAGGTTCATTGATCGCGATGGAGACGGATTTCGTGAGATGCCCGACGGCTCGCCACTTATCCTGAAGTTCAATTCAACGCCTAGTGATCGGGACAAGCAAATCGATGAACTGCTGGTGCGCAGCATGGATGACATTGGGCTCAAGTTAACCGTGCGCAAGGCGAAATGGCCGGACTTGCTCAAGGAATCAAACGCCGGGAAACTGATGATGTGGCAGTTGGGTGCCTCTGCTTCAGCGCCCGATGCACTTGGTAGCCTGCAAGGTTTATACGGGCCCAATTCAGGCTTTAAAGGCAATCGCGCACGCTTCAAGCTAGCCGCCTACGACGCCGCGTTCGAGAAGGCGGAACAACTGCCGCACAGCCCCGAGCGCACCAGGCTGTATCAGGAAATGGCAAGAATCATGGTGTCGTATGCGCCATGGAAAATAAACACGCACCGCATCCTAACCGACATGTGGTATCCCTATCTGATCGGCTTTCGTCGTCCACAGGTGCAAACACAGAACTGGTGGAAATTTGTCGATATCGACCTTGATGTAAAAAAACAATTTGAGGCACCATGAGCGCGCTGAAGTGGGCGCATCGTTGCATATTTATGTTGGCTTTGATCGCATCGAGCAATGTTGCTGCGTCCGATGCGCGCGCTAATCCCCGCGACATCCTTCACGCCGACCCAAATAAAGTCCTGAGATACGCATTCGAGGTCGCTGAAACGGGTTTTGATCCTGCTCAGATCTCGGACTGGTATTCGAGTATTGTCAACGAGCAAATATTTGATACGCCGCTGCATTACGATTACCTCGCGCGACCGGTGAAGTTAAAGCCGAATCTGCTGGAAGCGATGCCCGAGATCAGTGCTGACGGCACTATCTACACATTGCGTTTTCGCAAAGGTATTTATTTTGCAGACGACCCGGCCTTCGGTGGCATGAAGCGCGAACTGATTGCAGCGGATCTCGCATACACAATGAAGCGGCTTTACGACCCGAAAGTGAAGTCGCCCAACCTTTATTTTCTTGACGGCAAGATTGCCGGCATGGAACCGTTGAAGAAAAAAGCAAAAGACACCGGCAAGTTTGATTACGACATGGATAGCGAAGGCTTTGTCATCAAGGATCGCTACACGCTCAGCATCAAGCTGGTGAACGCGGATTACAATTTTCTCTACCTGCTTGCTTCCGTGAATTCAGCCGCCATCGTTGCACGCGAAGTGATCGAAAAATATCCTGACGACGTGATGGCTCACCCGGTCGGTACCGGTCCATATCGACTCAATGCATGGAAACGATCATCGCGGATTGTGCTGGAAGCGAATCCGAATTTTCGTGAGACCTATTTTGATGCTGAGCCGCCAGTAGACGATGTCGAGAAACAGGCAATCGCCGCAAAGTTAAAGGGCCGACGGCTTCCCATGATCGGTCGCATCGAGATTTATCCGGTCGAGGAAGAGCAGCCGCGCTGGTTGGCATTCCTGAACAAGGAGCACGATTTTATTGATCGTGTTCCTAACGATTTTTCCAACCACGCGTTTCCGGGAAACAAACTGGCAGGCTACTTGAGTAAAGTCGGTGTGCAAATGGACCGGCAGGCAGGTCTTGAAGTCACCTACGCCTATTTCGGCATGGAGAATCCGGTGGTTGGTGGCTACACACCGGACAAGATTGCGCTACGCCGGGCGATTGTGCTGGGCTATAACACCGACGAGGAAATTCGCATTATCCGTAAAAATCAGGCGGTGCCTGCGCAAAGTCCAGTCGGACCCGGTGCATTCGGTTTCGAGGAAAATTTTCGTACCACCGCAAATGATTACGATCCATCGCGCGCGCGCGGGCTGCTTGATATGGTCGGCTACGTTGACCGGGATGGCGACGGCTACCGCGAAAATCCGGATGGAACCAAGCTGGAACTGGAAATCGCCACCAGCCCCACGCAGCGCGACAAACAATTCGATGAGCTGTGGAAAAAGAGCATGGATACCATCGGCATCAAGGTGCGCATCAAGAAAGCGCGCTGGCCCGATTTGCTTAAAGAATCCCGCGCCGGAAAATTGATGATGTGGCAATTGGGTTGGGGCGGTCCTTACCCCGATGCAGAAGCTTTTTTCGTCATGCTGTACGGCCCCAATAGTGGGCAGGCCAATCACGCCCGTTTCAAAAACGCCGAATTTGATCGCTTGTTTGAAAAGGCCCGTGGAATACCGCAAGGAGCTGAACGCGCTGCGATTTATCGCGAGATGAATCGGATTTTCCTGGTGAATGCGCCGTGGAAGCTGGGCGGCAATCGCATGCTTACCGACCTGTCGCATCCATGGGTGATCGGCCATACGCGCCATCCCGTGAATCGCGCGACATTGCGTTATCTGGACATTGACCTCGACATGCAAAGCAAACTAAAAAAATGACATTGACCAAATTTTTGACACGTGCATTCGCGTGCGGCGCGACTTTATTGCTGCTGTCGGCGACAAATACGTTCGCTGTCGACAAAGTAAAAACCAGCCGCTTTGCGTTCCTGATTGCCGAGACCAGCTTTGACCCGGCCAAAGTATCTGACCTCTACTCGAACATCATCAACGAAGCCATCTTCGATGCGCCACTTACATACGATTTTCTCGCCCGCCCTGCGAAGTTAGTCCCGAACACCGTCGTCGCGATGCCGGAAGTTACTGATAGCGGCAAGACGTATACCTTCAAATTCAAGCCCGGCATTTATTTTGCGGATGATCCGGTCTTCAAGGGGGCCAAGCGCGAACTGACTTCAACCGATTACGCCTACAGCCTAAAACGATTTTATGACCCGCAACTTTCATCGCCGTGGCTCTGGTACGTGGAGGGAAAAATTATCGGCGGCGATGAAGCGCATGCCAAAGCAAAAAAGACCGGCAAATTTGACTACGACACGCCCATCGCTGGTATTGAAACACCGGACAAATACACCTTGCGGATCCGGCTGAAGGAAACCGATTACAACTTCATCTATATTTTTGGCACCGTGCAAACTGGTGCTGTCGCACGTGAGGTGATCGAGGCGAATGCGGCTGATCCCGGCGCGCATCCGGTCGGCACAGGGCCGTTTCGCCTGATCGAGTGGAAGCGCTCGCACAAGATGGTGCTCGTAGCCAATCCGGGGTTTCGCACCCAATTTTATGAGGCAGAGCCGGGTGACGACCCGCTCATGCAGGAAATTTATCGGCAGATGAAGGGCAAAAAGCTGCCGCAGATACAGCGCATCGAAGTATCGGTCATCGAAGAATCGCAGCCACGCTGGCTCGCGTTTATGAACGGCGAGACCGACTACGCCAATGCGCCCAATGAATTTTCCGGCTTTGCTTTTCCCGGTGGAAAGCTCGCCCCCAATCTTGCCAGGCAGGGTCTGCGCGGCCAGCAGTTTATTGAGCCCGATCTGGTCTATACCTACTTCAACATGGAGCATCCGGTGGTGGGGGGGTACACGCCTGAGAAGGTCGCGCTACGACGCGCCATGTGGCTCGGATACAACATCAATGAAGACATCACCGTGATCCGCAACGGCGGTGCCGTGAAAGCGGAATCACCTATTCCGCCGGGTGTGGCGGGTTACGACCCGGCCTTCCGCAATCCTTACAGTGAATACAACCCCGCCAAGGCGAATGCGCTCCTTGATATGTACGGCTACATTGATCGCGATGGCGATGGCTATCGCGAGAATCCGGATGGCTCAAAACTTGTTATCGAAAAAGCTTCCGAGCCCGACACCACCACCAAACAGTACGATGAATTGTGGCGAAAAAACATGGATGCCATCGGACTGAAAATGACGTGGAACAAAGCGAAGTGGCCGGATCTGAACAAGCAATCGCAACTGGGCAAGCTGGCGATGTGGCAGGTTGCATGGGGTGCGGACTACCCGGATGCGGAAAACTTTTATCAGAATTTATACGGCGGCAATATCGGCCAGAGCAATCGCGCCAAATTCAAATTGCCCGCTTTCGACAAACTCTACGAGCAGGCGCGTCTGA
>JAYURJ010000110.1:0-13364 GCA_043756275.1 Betaproteobacteria bacterium
TTTTTTCTGGCCTGTTTCACGATTGCTTTCGGCACCCGGCAGCTCGATGTTGCTGAACGACACGAGGGCATGGTTGCGGCCATCGCGTTTGAGTCGCTCGTCAAATTGATCGCGTATATCGCAGTTGGTGTTTACGTCACGTTCTTCATGTTCAACGGCCCGGCTGATATTTTTGGTCAGGCGATGGCCAAACCGCAGTTAGCCGCATTGGCCACGCCCTTTGGTGGGGCCGCCGGCAATTACGTGAGCTGGATATGGCTCACAATCCTGTCGATGCTGGCGATCCTGTTTTTGCCCCGTCAATTTCAGGTAGCCGTGGTTGAAAACGTCGATGAGAAGCATCTGAACAAGGCGGTCTGGCTGTTCCCGCTTTACATGCTGGCCATCAATTTATTCGTGCTCCCGATCGCGTTCGGCGGGTTGCTGCATTTTCCGGACGGCAGCGTAAATGCAGATACGTTTGTGTTGACACTGCCCATGTCGCAGCGTCAAGAATTGTTGGCGCTGCTGGTGTTTATCGGTGGCTTGTCCGCCGCAACCGGGATGGTGATCGTTGAGACCATCGCGCTCTCGACCATGGTCTGCAACGATCTGGTGATGCCGCCGTTGCTCAGGTTTACCCGTGCGCGCTTTATGCAGCATGAGGAGTTGAGCAATCTGCTGCTCGATATTCGCCGCGCGGCGATTGTGGGCATCCTTATGCTCGGCTACTTCTATTACCTCATCGCCGGTGAAGCTTATGCGCTCGTCTCCATCGGTCTCATTTCATTTGCGGCTGTGGCGCAATTTGCACCGGTCGTGATCGGCGGTTTGTACTGGAGAAACGGCACGCGTGCCGGCGCGCTGGCGGGATTGAGCCTGGGCTTTTTGGTCTGGGCATATACGCTGATGATTCCGGCGTTTGCGCAGTCGGGCTGGGTGGCGGTCGCGCTTATTGAGGAAGGACCATTCGGTATCGAGTTGCTGAAACCGCTTCAACTGTTCGGTTTGAAAGGCCTCGACCAAACCACCCATGCGATGATCTGGAGCATGCTTGGCAACGTCGGTGCGTACGTGCTGGTGTCTTCGCTAAGTCGTCAAAGCGCGGCTGAACGCATTCAGGCGACGTTGTTTGTCGATGTGTTGAGCCAGACTGGGGAGCGCACCGGATTTTGGCGCGGCACAGCGTCGGCATCTTCATTGCAGACGCTGGTGGGACGTTTCCTTGGCCCCGCACGCGCGGCAGAATTGTTCGACAGCTACGCACGCTCCCGCGGCGTGGCGGCTGCCGATGAACTCGATGCCGATGCGCGGCTGGTGCGGTTTGCCGAGATCCAGCTTGCAGGCGCGATTGGTGCCTCATCGGCGCGCGCCATGGTGTCGTCGGTAGTGCAGGAGGAACCACTGGGTGTCGATGAAGTGATGGCGATCATCGATGAAGCTTCCGAGGCAATCGCACACAGTCGGGAGCTTGAGGAAAAACAAGCCGAACTGGAAACGGCGACCAGCGAATTACGCAGTGCAAACGAACGCCTGACTGAACTTGATCGCCTCAAGGATGATTTCATCTCCACGGTCACGCACGAACTGCGCACACCACTCACGTCAATTCGTGCATTCTCGGAAATACTCCACGACAACCCTGCGTTGAATGTTGAAGAACGTTCCAGATTTCTCGGTATTCTGGTCAAGGAATCAGAGCGTCTTACACGGTTGATCAATCAGGTTCTCGATTTGGCCAAACTCGAATCCGGCGCGGCTGAGTGGCAGAATGTGACACTTGATTTGCGCGAGATTGTTGAAGAAGCCGTGAACACGACCAGTCAGTTGTTCAAAGTAAAAAATGTAAAGCTCGACCTCCAGCTTCCGCTTGAATTAGCGCCCGTGGTCGCTGACCGCGACCGGCTGCTTCAGGTCATGCTGAATTTGCTTTCAAACTCCATCAAATTTTGTGACGCCGAACACGGCAAAGTGGTGGTGTCGGTGTCACAGCAGCCGGATGCCGTGCAAGTTGACGTACGCGATAACGGTGTCGGCATTGCCAAGCAGGATCAGGAATTTATTTTTGAGAAATTTCGGCAGGTGGGCGATACGCTCACTGAGAAGCCACCGGGAACTGGCTTGGGGCTGGCAATTTGTCGCGAAATCGTCAGCCATTTCGGGGGCAGACTTTGGGTCAGGAGTGAACAGTCGCTTGGGGCCACGTTCTCTTTTTCGCTGCCCGTAAACAAGTCGGCCAATACGTGATGCGTGCAAAAATCTTGATCGTTGATGATGAGCCTGCGATTGCGATGTCGCTTGAATTTCTGTTGAGCAACGGAGGTTACGAGACGAAAATTGCGCGTGATGGCGTTGAGGCGTTGCGGTCGGCAAGTGAATTTCAACCCGATCTGATCGTGCTTGATCTGATGCTGCCGCGCATGAGCGGGCTGGCCGTGTGCCGCGCGCTGCGGGCCGATCCGCAACAGCGCGGGCTCAAGGTATTGATGCTCACCGCACGCGGCGGCACGGCCGACCTGGCGCGTGGCAATGTGGCGGGCGTGGATGCGTATCAGGTCAAGCCGTTTTCAACACAGGATTTACTCGCGCAGGTGCGCCTGCTGATCGAGATGAAGGATGTGTCGTATGCACGCTGACAACGCCGCGCCAGAGACAACGCCGACGATCTACGTGGTGGATGACGACGCATCCATCCGCGAATTATTGGCGTGGCTCATGAAAAGCAATGGTCTTGCCGTGGCCACGTTCGCCAATGCGCAGCTATTCCTCAAGGCATATAAAGTTGGGTCACCGGGTTGTCTCATTGTCGATCTCTACATGCCCGGCATGAGCGGCCTGGAGCTACAGCATTATCTGATTGAACATGACATCGTCATCCCGGTAATTTTCCTGAGCGCGCGCGCAGACATTGCCAAAGCCGTCGCAGCTGTCAAGCACGGCGCAATCGATTTCATCGAAAAGCCGTTTGACTACAGAAAAATTGTTGCGCTTGCGCAGGACTGTTTGTTTCGTGACCAGCTGCTGCGCGGCGCACGCGGCAATCTTGATGCGAAACAGGCGCGTCTTGCGTTGCTCACCGACCGGGAGCGCGAAGTCATGCACCGGGTGATCTCGGGAAAGATCAATCGCGTTATCGCCGAGGAGCTGTCGATTGGTGTTAAAACCGTGGAAGCACACCGCGCGAAAATCATGGAAAAGCTCGGTGTCAATTCAGTCGCGGAACTGGTGCAACTGGCCATGCAGCCGTTGACGAAATGATGCTGGCCTGGCAAAGTGAGTTTTGAGTAAACTCCAGAATTGACGGGCCTCGCAGGACATTTGTGCTCCAAACTGCCCGTCAAATGGCGATCTACGATTTTTAAGTCAATACCAAGTTAATTTTGGTAATCGTCAGCACCGCCCACAGCACCATCAGCAGAAAGAACGCCAAAAACGCGATGTGCTGATCGACGATAAATCGGGGCGCGATAAGGCGCGTGAATTTTGTCACCGGCGAGGTCAGCATCTTGAAGGTGGTGTAGACGAAATTGGTCTCGCGTTTTGCGCCAGCGAAAAAATAAAGAATCCCCTGTCCCACGAAAGCGAACAGGGCGACTTCGGCCAGCGCTTTGAGAATAATGACGAACTGCAACATCAACGGGCCTCACTCGAGGTTTCGCGCATCAATTGTCTGGTCATTTTTGGATCGAATCGGCCCAGATGTTCGATGATATCGCCGACCTTGTCTTTTTTGCCCAGCGTGTAATAGGCCATGCCAAGGTTGTACCACGCATGTGGATTCATCGGCTGCAGCTCGGCCGCTTTTTCCAGCGCTTCTGCTGCCGCATCGTGTTCGTTCAGCGCCGCGTGCGCCAGCCCCATGCCGTACCAGGCACGGTCATTTTTGGGATACAACCTGACAGCCGCCTGAAACGCCGTGAGCGCTTTGGCGTACTGTTTTTGTTTGTCATAGTTAAAGCCCAGATTGAATTGCGCCACGGCATCGTCCGGATTGATCCGTAGCGCGTCGAGGAAGCATTGCTCCGCCTGATCATGCTGGCCAAGAGAGGCGTAAAGATGGCCCAGACAACTGGCGGCCAAACCAAAGCGGGGATTGGCCGCGAGGGCCAGCCGGAAGGCATCAATGGCGCGGGCGGGCTGCTTGATGAGCACAAAAAATCGCGCGCGATAGAAATATTTCCATTGTTCGAGCTTCATTGTTGAGCCTTGAAAAAAACTGTGTACGAGAATATAGCCCTTATACAGCCGGTAAATGGCCAAGCCACACGAACAAAGCCCGCTTGCGCGGGCCCTGTTCTGCAAAACATCAAACCTGGTTCAAGTGGCTTGTGTATTAATGTCGCCTTCCAGATTCGGGTAGCGCACATGCTCGACAAGTTCCTGTACTTGCCTCGAAGGCTCGGGTGTCAACAAGCTCACCACGATGAGGGTGAGAATACCAACCGGCACACCGAATACGCCGGCCGTGATTGGACCCATGCCGTACCACTCGTTGGCCGGCACGCCGCCGAAGAACGGATAGGTGTTGTACATGTAGTACATGCACAACCCAAGCCCCGCCGACATGCCGGTGATCGCGCCCCACTTGTTGGCACGTTTCCAGAATACGCCCATCACCAACGCCGGGAAGAACGCAGAAGCCGCCAGCGAGAACGCGGCACCAACCAGGAACAGAATGTCGCCCGGTTTGAGTGACGTGACGTATGCTGCAATCAGCGCGACGATCACGAGCAACATTTTCGATACCGTTACGCGACGGCTTGTGCTCGCCTGTGGGTCGATCATCTTGTAGTAGAGGTCATGCGAGAGCGCGTTAGCGATGGTCAGCAGCAAACCGTCCGCAGTGGAGAGCGCGGCAGCAAGGCCACCGGCCGCCACCAGGCCCGACACGACATACGGCAGACCGGCAATCTCCGGCGTTGCCAACACGATGATGTCGCCACCGAGCACGATTTCAGCGAGCTGAACAATGCCGTCGCCGTTGATGTCAGTAATCGACAGCAACGCCGGATCAACCGCCGCCCAGTTTGCCGCCCACGCCGGCAGGCTCGCAAAACTCGAGCCGACAAGGAAGTGGTAGACATCATATTTGGCCAAAACCGCCAGCGCAGGTGCGGTGAAGTAAAGCAGGAAGATAAAAAACAATGACCAAAACACCGATTGGCGCGCTTGTCGCACACTTGGCGTAGTGTAGTACCGCATCAGGATGTGCGGCAATGCTGCGGTGCCGATCATCATGCAGAAAACGATGCCGAGGAAATTACGCCGCGCCTTGTCAGAGGCCGCTTCATCCTTGCCCTGGAACGGGGTGGCATGCGGTTTTGGCGGTACCGCCCTGGCCGCAAGGCCTTTGTCCTTGTTCCATTTTGCCTTTGCCGCAGCCTCATCTTTGGGATAAGCGGCCAGGGCTTTTTCGACCGCTGCCACCTGCTCCGGCGGGGCGTTGGCTGCTTTTGCATCGGCCAGCTTTTTGTCCAGATCAGCTTTGCCTTTGGCGAACGCACCAGCGGGATCTTTGAGCCCGTCGTTGGCAGCCGCCGCGCGCGCTTTCATGATGTTGCGCACTTCGACTTCTTTCGCGTCAACGGTCAACACCTTTTCACGCTCGGTCACCTTTTGCAGCGTTTGGCCGTAGGCAATTTGCGGGATCGGGTTACCGGTATGCTTGAGTGACAGCCATACCACCGGTGTCAAATAGGCAATGATGAGGATAATGTACTGTGCCACCTGCGTCCACGTCACCGCGCGCATGCCACCTAGGAACGAGCACACCAGAATGCCGCCCAGACCGACGAACACGCCGACACCGAATTCAAGCCCGGTAAAGCGGCTGGTGATCAGGCCGACACCGTAGATTTGCGCCACGACGTAGGTGAACGAACAGAGGATGGCCGCAAAAATGCCGATACTGCGCACAAAATTGCCGCCATAGCGTTCACCCAGGAAGTCGGGAATCGTGAACTGGCCAAATTTGCGCAGGTACGGTGCCAGCAGGAATGCAACGAGGCAATAGCCACCGGTCCATCCCATCACAAACGCCAATCCATCGAAGCCGCTTAGATACAGCGTGCCGGCCATGCCGATAAACGATGCCGCGCTCATCCAGTCGGCACCTGTTGCCATGCCGTTGAAAAACGCAGGAACACGTCGACCGGCGACGTAATACTCTGCCGCATCCACCGTTCGGGACATGACGCCGATCGACGCATACAGCGCTATCGTGGCAAACAGGAACCAGTAACCGATCCACTTGCGGGACATGCCCATCTGCTCGGCGATGGCGAGTGCAACCAGGAAACCAAGGAAGCCTACTGTATAGAAAATGTAGTACTTCTTAAGTTGGTTAAAAAAAGCCTTGTGACTGAAATTATCGGCCTGACTCATAGGTCTTCTCCTTCATCAACGCCGTACTCGATATCGAGCTTATTCATGTAGTGCTGGTAAAACCAGATCAGCAATACATAAATTACCAGCGAGCCTTGTGCAGCGTTATAGAACCCGAGCGGGAAGCCAAGGAACGACATGCTGTTAAGTTCTCTCGAATACCAACCAAGGACGAAAGTCACGACGAACCAGATAGACAACAATATTCCAGTTACAACGAGATTCTTGCGCCAATACTCCTCATGCTTTGCAGTAAGTTGCATTTTCCCCTCCTGTTTTAACAGCCATTGGATGTGGACGAACAGAGCCCGTCGAAGGCATCATAGTCTTCAAGATGCGGCGCGTGATAGTAGGGAATACCCGAAGTTTCTGGCAAGCTGATTTTCCCTCCCAACAAGGCCGACAATATATTGCAGCGCAACAAAAATGGCATCGTTTTTTGAGGCGTAAATCAACATCACTTTCCGATGCGCTGAATCGGTAGAATCAACGTCCTCAAGCCAGTTTTCACCATTGGCTTTTTTCGATTTATTTACGCCACTGTGACCATCTTGTTCCGCTACCTCGCCAAAGAAATCTTCCTGGCAACTTTGCTTTTGCTGTTGGCGCTGCTGGCGTTGTTTGCGCTGTTTGATTTGATCAACGAACTCGATAGCCTTAGCAAAGGCAATAGGCTCCTCACGGTCTTGCTGTATGTCGCGCTCAAGCAGCCAGCGCACGTGGTGGTTATTTTCCCGGTCGCAGCACTCATGGGGACGCTGTTTGCGGTCACGCGGCTTTCCATGCAGTCAGAATTGACGGTGATGCGCGCAGCAGGACTGTCCTTGACCAAGCTGGCCGGGTTTGCGACCGTGATTGGTTTGAGTTTTTCGGCACTCACCTTCCTGTTCGGGGAGTTCGTCGCCCCGGCTGCTGAGGACGCAGCTAAACGATTGCGGCTGGCCGCAACAAGCAGCGTTGTCGCGCAGGAATTTCGTTCGGGATTCTGGGTGAAGGATGGGCTGTCGTTTGTCAATATTCAGACCGTGACACTCGATACAAAATTATTGAACATGCGCATTTATGAATTTGATTCCACGTATCGATTGGCCTCGATCAGTGTCGCCAAAAGTGCGGGATTTGACAGCGCCAATAACCGCTGGGTGTTGAGCGACGTGGAAAAAACAACATTTGACGGCGCGCGCGCGCGGATGGATCGACTTCCCGTGGCCAATTGGAATTCTGCGATGACGCCGGATTTGCTCACCGTGCTGCGCGTGAAGCCGGACGATATGTCGCTATTGAATTTGAATTCCTATATCGACCACCTTCGCGACAACAAACAAAACAGCACCAGATACCAACTCGCTTTTTGGGCCAAAGTATTTCAGCCACTTGCTGTCGTCATCATGATGCTGGCCGCGATTCCCTTCGCCATTCAGTCCCAACGCGCCAGTGGCGTGGGCGGCAAGCTGTTGCTCGGCATCATGATTGGCTTGGGGTTTTATTTCCTCAACCAGTTGGCTTCCCATCTGGCGGTGCTCAATGACTGGCCACCGGTTTTAACCGTCATCGTGCCGTTACTGCTTTTTCTTGGCATCGCGGTCGCGATGCTGGCGTGGAAAGAATACCCGGCGCGCCTGCGCGGATTAATTGGGTAGCGGTTTTACGTCGATCAGCCGTGTGCCCGCCAGTCGGTCATGCAGGAATTGGCGGTCTGCATCGTGGCGCGCCCACAAAATGGTTGCCGCCAGCGGCAAGAATGCCCACATGGTGATGACCCGGCTGACGCGATCAGGGAAAAATAACAGCGCCACGCCGACACAGGCGGGGCCATAAAAAACCATTGCGACAATGAATCGTGACAATGCTCGCTTGAAACTCAATGCGCCGCCTGTGGCATCCACCACGCGAAAACGCCAAGTTTTCATGGCCAGTGTTTGTCCGCCATGCCGCCAGCACCACGTGAAATATGCTGCCGTGACACAAAAAAGGTAGGTTTGGAAAATCACATGCGGCGTGCCAGACAGCGTGGCATCTTTCAGTCCCGCCACGGGGAAGGCCGCGATAACAATAAGCGCAAGTAGCAGCATTGCCTCATACGGCAGGGCGGCGAGACGCCGCTTTATGCTCGGCGTTGCCACCAGTGCAGGGGCGGACAACGGCGCTTCTACAGTCTCCGCCACTTATTTTGCAGGCGAATCAGGCGCAGAGGCCGCAGGATCTTTGGGCATGGCGCTTTTTTCCTGCCATTTTTCGCGCAGTTCGTGTTGCTTGGCGGGCGGCAAACTGGAGAGGTTCTTGTATTTGTCGCGCGCGGCATGGCGCTGCTCAGGTGTCAGCGCGGACCACTCTTTGAGCCGCCCCTGAAAGCGCTCCTGCTGAATGGGTACCATCTTGGGGTATTTCTTTGCTGCGCCAATGAGTTTGCGTTGCTGAGTCCCGGGTAGTTGAGTCCAATCTTTTTGGAGCGGCGATAGCACTCGGCGCTCGCCATCCGGGATAGCACTCCAGGCAACTGGGGGTGATTGGATTGCGGTCTTGCTATCTGTTTTTACTTGCGCGAGCGCCGTCGGCGCATGAAGCGCCAGTAGACAGGCAAAAATTGCAGCACCGATTATTGCGAAGATTCTTTCACCCACGAGCCAAAGTCCTTGTCCAAAAACGCATTGATAGGCAATTCACCAGTAAGCAGCTGGGCATCGAGCTCGCCGCCGGTTTCGTCATAAATATCGTCGTTTCCTGATATTGAGAATGCCGCAACCGCCGCGACAATAACGAAAACCGGAAGCCAAAACAAGGGTTTACGGATCCAGTTTGAACTGTCCAGCGTCCGACCGGAAACGGTTACCAACCCCAGAATGGTGACTGGTTCACGATAGGCTGCCAAGGCGCGCTGCCGACCGGCGCGAATGCGCGTCAGTTTATCGTCTTCAATGCGCGACAGGCCCCAATTGAGGGTGCGGGTGATTTTCTGCGCAAAGTCTTTTTCCTGTTTGGTATCCATAATCGCAACTCAAAAAATTAATCGGTCCTGAAAGCCGACTCAAGGGAAATCCCTTTTGTTTTCAATATCGTCGATAGCGATGCCACCGCGCGTGAGCAATGTGTTTTCACGCTGCCCTGTGAGCAACCCATCGCCGCAGCCGTTTCCGCTACATCCAATTCCTCCCAGTAACGCAGCATAAACGCCTCGCGTTGACGCGCTGGTAATCGTTCAACCGCGCCCTCGATAATTTTTAACAGTTGCGATTGTTCCAACTGTGCAGACGGGGAAACCGGCACGTTTGCGGAATCATCGGCCCGGATCGACTCAAGAATGTCAAAGTCATCATCATCATCCTTGCTGCCGAACGAGGAAAACAGCGTCGTCCAGGTGGAGCGTACTTTCGAGCGGCGAAACCAGTCCCGGATCGTATTTTGCAGTATCCGCTGGAACAACATCGGCAGCTCTTGAATCGGACGGTCGGGGTATTTTTCCGCGAGCTTCAACATCGCGTCCTGAACAATATCCAGCGCAGACTCATCCTGACGGACCGCGTAAACAGCCTGTTTGAAGGCACGCTTTTCGACGGAAGCCAGAAAATCCGACATTTCTTGTCTGGTGGCCAGGGTTTCCTCAGGGAAAAAAGATGAATGGTTAAGCTTTTGGGCGATTGAATGCTTTTATACGGGCTTTATACGGGCAAACTGCCCCGCTGGTTGTGTGACCGGAGTCTAGCAAGTTTCAAGGGCTTGTATCCACTAGCGCTTGACCATTCGCCGGGCAATAGGTAAGGTGTTATTTTTGCGCACTGCACAATCCGCCGGGCGACCCCCGGATACACGACATTTGCCGAATTTACCAACATGGGCAAGCGAATCAGATTGGCGTAGTGAGTCGGGCGCTTCGTAAATGGCCGCACAACGGTCGCGATGATCCAGTAAGCGCGCAGTATCTGTTACAGGACACAAACCGCTCCGCCCTGCGGATGTTCGTTTGCGCGCATCCGTGACAATCAACATAACCAACTCACTAACTAAATCATGAAACTTACTGACGCCCCACAACCGCAAACTGTCGCCGATTCAACCGAAATGCTGAGCGGTGCTGAAATAGTCTGTCGCGCCCTTGAAGCCGAAGGCGTCGAATTCCTGTTCGGCTACCCCGGCGGCGCGGTGCTCGTGATTTACGACGAAATCTACAAGCAAAAAGCGTTTTCGCACATTCTTGTGCGTCACGAGCAAGCGGCACTGCACGCAGCGGATGCCTACGCACGCGCAACCGGCAAGCCAGGCGTTGCGCTCGTGACATCAGGCCCCGGCGTGACCAATGCCGTCACCGGTATCGCCACAGCCTACATGGACTCGATCCCGATGGTCGTCATTACCGGTCAGGTGCCGACGCACGCGATCGGGCAGGATGCCTTTCAGGAATGCGACACCGTGGGTATTACCCGCCCGTGTGTAAAGCACAATTTCCTGGTCAAAGATGTCGCTGATCTTGCCGAAACCATCAAGAAAGCGTTTTATATCGCCACCACGGGCAGGCCAGGACCGGTGCTGGTTGATATTCCCAAAGACGTATCGGCCGCAAAAACGCCATATCACTACCCGGCAAGCGTTGAAATGCGCTCCTACCGCCCTGTCACCAAGGGTCATGCAGGCCAGATCAAAAAAGCGCTGCAAATGTTGCTTGGCGCAGAGCGGCCGATGATCTATGTCGGTGGCGGTGCCATCTTGGGCGATGCATCGGAGCAAGTAACAGAGCTGGTGCGCCTGCTGGGCTATCCGTGCACCAATACGCTCATGGGTCTCGGTGCTTATCCGGCCTCGGACAGGCAATTTGTCGGCATGCTGGGCATGCATGGCACAGTCGAAGCCAATATGGCGATGCAAAATTCCGATGTGTTGCTTGCCATTGGTGCCCGCTTCGATGATCGCGTGATCGGCAATCCCACCCACTTTGCGGCCGGAAACCCGACCCGCAAAATTGTCCATATCGACATCGATCCTTCGTCAATTTCCAAGCGCGTCAAAGTCGATGTGCCCATCGTCGGCAATATCAAGGACGTGTTGATTGACCTGATCGCATTGCTCAAAGCAGCCGAACAAAAGCCGGACAGCAAAGCCATTGGGTCATGGTGGAAGCAGATCGAAGAATGGCGCAGCAAGGATTGCCTTAAATACAAAAAAGGCGGCGACATCATCAAGCCGCAGTACGTCGTCGAAAAACTTTGGGAAGTCACCAAAGGCGACGCGTATGTGACATCCGACGTGGGCCAGCATCAGATGTGGGCCGCGCAATACTACCGTTTCGACAAACCGCGCCGCTGGATCAATTCCGGCGGGCTCGGCACCATGGGCGTGGGTTTGCCCTACGCGATGGGTTGCAAGTTTGCCTTCCCCGATGCGGACGTCGCCTGCATCACTGGTGAGGGTTCGATTCAGATGAATATTCAGGAGCTATCCACCTGTAAGCAATATCATCTGCCGATCAAGGTGATTTTGCTCAACAACCGCTACCTCGGTATGGTGCGCCAGTGGCAGCAATTCTTCCATGGTGATCGCCACTCCGAGTCGTACATGGATGCACTGCCGAATTTCAAAATGCTCGCCGAATCGTACGGACACGTCGGCATGGACATCGAAAAGCCCAGCGACGTTGAAGGCGCGCTCAAAGATGCATTCGCGATGAAAGACCGGCTGGTATTCATGAATTTCATTACCGATCAGAAAGAAAACGTATTCCCGATGGTGCCAGGCGGCAAGGGCATCAGCGAAATGATTCTGGCTGAGGATTTGTAAGCGATGCGACATATCCTCTCCATATTGGTTGAAAACGAAGCTGGCGCGCTCTCGCGTGTCGCTGGGCTCTTTTCAGCGCGTGGCTATAACATCGAATCACTGACGGTGGCACCGACGGAAGACCCAACACTGTCACGCATGACCATCGTCACGTCCGGCTCGGATGAAGTGGTGGAGCAGATTACCAAGCAGGTAAACAAGCTCGTTGACGTTGTGAAAATTGTTGACCTCAATGAAGGCAAACATGTCGAGCGCGAATTGATGCTGGTGAAGGTGCGGGCGGTCGGCAAGGATCGCGAAGAATTAAAGCGCACGGCCGATATTTTTCGCGCACGCGTGATTGACCTCACCGAAAAAACCTACGTCATCGAATTGACCGGCACCGGCAACAAGCTCGATGCATTTCTCGAAGCGCTGGATCGGTCCCTCATTCTTGAAACAGTTCGCACCGGCGCGTGCGGGCTGGGTCGTGGCGAATGGATTATCAAGGCGTAAGAGACCCCGCCTACCCTAATACGAATGTGGTTCGACAAGCTCACCACGAACGGGCCAAAATTTTACCGTTCGCACCCGGCTTAAAGCCTGCCGGGGCAAGCTCTGAGCCTGTCGAAGGACTCAATCAATCACGAATTTACTTAAAAACAACTCGGAGAAGAAAATGAAAGTGTATTACGACAAAGACTGTGATCTCTCGCTAATCAAAGGCAAGAAAGTCACCATCGTAGGTTACGGTTCACAGGGCCATGCGCACGCACAAAACCTGAACGATTCGGGCGTAAAAGTTACCGTCGGCTTGCGTAAAGGCGGTGCTTCATGGGACAAGGTTAAAAAGGCAGGCCTCAAGGTCGCCGAAGTTGCAGATGCGGTCAAGTCAGCAGACATGGTCATGATGCTGTTGCCTGACGAAAATATTGGCGATGTTTACAAGAACGAAATTCATGACAACATCAAGAAAGGCGCTGTGCTCGCCTTCGCGCACGGCTTCAATATTCACTACGGCGTGTTGACACCCCGCGCAGACCTCGATGTCATCATGATTGCACCCAAAGGCCCCGGTCACCTGGTGCGCTCCACTTACGTCGCAGGCGGCGGCGTGCCATCGCTGGTGGCCGTACACAAAGATAATTCAGGCAAGGCACGGGACCTGGCGCTTTCCTACGCCAAGGCCATCGGCGGCTCGCGCGGCGGTGTGATCGAAACCAATTTCCGCGAGGAGACCGAGACAGATTTATTCG
>JAYURJ010000111.1:0-4524 GCA_043756275.1 Betaproteobacteria bacterium
CTGCGTGGGCACGCTACGCTTTGCCCACCCTACGAAAAATGCCAAAGTCTAATTTTGGCGCGGACTCTAGGCGAAAAAGGTCTGGAAGTGCTCGCCGAATGGCGATCTACGTTGTTTTATGCAGAGTCCAGCCTGCTTCACCTCGCGCATAGCGCTCGGATTCTGGCGGCACGGCGCATGCGCCGCGAAACCCCGCCCTCCCCCACCTCACGCCCTGTCCCACGGGACTCCCTTCGGTCGCAGCTCGTTCGGATTCGGCAGGCACGAAACAGGCCGCAGGGCCTGTTTCGTGTCCAGCCTCATCCACTGTTCCTCAACCCCGCTGCCAATCCGTTGATCGTAAGATGAATCGCCCGCTTGGTCTTCTCATCCACCTGCCCGGCGCGATAGCGGCGCAGCAGATCAATCTGCAAGTGATTTAGCGGATCGAGATAGGGAAAGCGATTGCGAATGCTGCGTGCGAGAGCGGGATTGTCTTCCAGGAACGCGGTAGTGCCGGTAATGGCGCGCAGCATTTCTACCGTGCGGCGCCATTCGGCTTTGATGGTGGCGAAAATGCGTTCGCGCAACTCCGCATCCGGCACCAGCTCGATATAGCGCGCGGCAATAGCGAGATCGGTTTTGGCGAGCACCATATCCATATTGGCGAGTACGGTGCGGAAGAATGGCCAGTCAGCATACATTTCCCGTAAATCGACCAATGCAGCGTCGCGGCCATGCGGCGCGGTATCCAGCCACTGCTGCAATGCGCTGCCGAACCCGTACCAGCCGGGGATGGAGAGACGGCATTGGCTCCAGCTAAATACCCATGGGATGGCGCGCAGATCATTGATGGCTTGTGAGGCTTTTCGCGATGCCGGTCTGCTGCCGATGTTGAGCCCGGCGATTTCGCCGACGGGTGTCGCACTGCGAAAGAAATCCACAAAACCGGGTGTGTCGTAGACCAACTCCCGATACGCCACGCAGGCGCTCGTCGAGAGTTGATGCATCACGTCCCACCACTGTTGCTTGTCAACGCGTTCTACAGCGGGGAAATTCGATAGCATCGCTGCTGAAATCAGTGTCTCGAAATTGCGCCGCCCAAGTTCGATATCGGAATACTTGGCGGCGATCACTTCGCCTTGCTCGGTAATCCGCAAGCCCGATGTCGAACAGCCGTCCGGCTGCGCGAGGATGGCTTCAAATGTCGGGCCACCGCCACGTCCAACTGTGCCGCCGCGGCCATGGAACATGCGTAACCGCACATTCGCCTCAACGGCCAGATCGACCAGCCCTTTCTGCGCGCAGTAAAGCTCCCAGTTCGCCGTCAGGTAGCCGCCGTCTTTGTTGCTGTCAGAGTAACCCAGCATGATTTCCTGCAAACCTTCGCGGCTGTCCAGCCATTGGCGATACAACGGCCTTGCAAATGCAGCGCGTATGATGCCGGCCGCGGCTTGCAGATCGGTGATGGTTTCAAACAGCGGCACAATCGAGATTTTCAGTTGCGGACGGCCATCACGTGACGGCAACGATCCGGTTTCTTTCAGCAGCAATCCCACTTCCAGCAGATCGCTTACCGATTGCGCTTTGGAAATAATCGCGTTGGGCACCGCATCTGCGCCGAAGCGGGCGTTGACCCCCGCGGCCGCCTGAAATACGTTCAATTCGCCAACGGACACCTCACTGTATTCCTCGCCCGCGATGCGCAGTGAACGCGGGTTGGCGAGTTCGCGTAACAGTACGTCCACGCGCGCGGCTTCATCGAGTTGCAGGTAGTTGGGACAAACTGCCGCTTTGGCGAGCAATTCATCCACGACAACCTCATGCACATCGGCGTTCTGCCGCAGGTCGATGGACGCCAGATGAAAACCAAAAATATCGACGGCATAGCGCAACTGCGCCAACCGGCCCGCCGCCAATTCTCCGCTCGCATGTCCGACCAACGAGGCCGCCACGGTATCGAGATCCTCGCGAAATTCGCGCGGGCTCGCATACGCCGACAGCGTCACCTCGGGTTTGCGTATCGGCTGCGCGCCGGCGAGGGCCACCATCGTCGCGGCTAGACGCGCATACAAGCCGATCAGCGCCTGACGATACGGCTCGTCCTGGCGATGCGCTGACCCGTCGCCGGATTTCTGTGCCAGCGCCATGAGTGCTTCGCTGGGCGCAACCAGTCGGCTCGACATCGACAGCTCCGCGCCCAAGTGATGCACCTCAAACAGATAGTGCTCGAAAGCAACCGTAGCCTGCCGTCTGATGGCGCCTTCGAGTGATTCCGCCGTGACAAATGGATTGCCATCGCGATCCCCGCCTATCCACGAACCCATGCGGAAAAATGTGGGAACGCGCTCGCCGCGGCCAAGCGCGGTTTCCAACTCGTTATAAATCTTCGGCAACTCGGAAAGGAACGTATAGCGATAAAAGCTCAAGCCATTTTCGATTTCATCGATCACACGCAGCTTTGAGAGCCGCAGCATGGCCGTCTGCCATAGCTGCAGGATCGATCTTTTCAGTCCCGCCTCCGACTCGGCACGCTCCTCGGGCAGCAAATCCGGGCGTTCCAGCTGGATCATCAAACGCGCGATCTCGCGTTCGCAATCGAGCACCGATTTCCGCTGCACCTCGGTCGGGTGCGCAGTCAGCACCGGGCTTACCAGCGCCGTACTTAGCCACGCGTGGACATCACCGGTGGAGATACTGCGCGCGGTCAGTGAATCGAGCGCGTGTTTGAGGCTGCCCAACTGCGGTTTGGAACCGGCCAGACGATGTACGCGACGGCGGCGATTTTGATGCCGGTCTTCAGCGATATTGGCCAGCAGCGAAAAATGACTGAACGCGCGCACCACACTCAGCGTTTGCTCAATGGTCAGCCCGTCGAGCTCATGGTCCAGCGCGTGCTTCTGCGCGGCACCGTTCTCGTCACCCGCATCGCGACGCTGGGCTACCGCGAGCTGTCGAATGTGCTCGATGCGGTTAAAAATAACTTCACCATTGGCGACCCGTATGACGTCGCCAAGCAGCCGACCGAGAAACTGGATTTCCTGCGCGAGGCGGGCATCTTTTTCGTCTTCGGCCACGGCGGTCTGACTCCCTGTAATGGTGAATTATTATTTTATGTGATTGCGATCCGTCGTACGGAGAATTTAGCTCGGCTGACGCCAGAAATTCGTAGCGCCTTGACGCGATATTGGTGCACAAATTCTGGTTTGCAATAATAATTGCGCAATGATTACCAACAACATAATTGCGCGGCTTCCCGGCGGGCATCGTCAAGTTCACCATGGTGCGGGAAGTAACGTAGGGCTGGCAAAATTGCCATTTCATTTTTCGGCCTCAATGACAGGTTGCGAAAGCGCCAAAGGGTTGTCGGAAAACAACATTTCAAACAGCGCCCTGGCCTTTGGCGTCAGGTTCTTTGAATCGGGGTAATGCACTTCATCGACCGATACCAGCAATTTTCCATAGACCGCTTCGTAAACGCGCTTCACCACACCGGGTGCAACTTGTTCGCGGTTATAGCCCGGGAAGAATCCCAACAGCCGATAACCGGCGTGTTCGAGTGCGCGTTGCCCGTAGGGATTCTTCAGCGTCGTCATGCCATACAAAAATTGTGCCCCCATCGAGCGGCCCATACGCTCTGACCCCTTCATGGCGCTGCCAGCCAATTTTGCCGCCCGGTGCGCCTCGGCGACGACAATCAGCCGGCCATAGATCGCCAGCGCCTCCACCTCGCGTTCAAGCGACCACACGCCGACCACTTCATCGTCAAACTTGATCACGACGACCCAAACGTCTTTTTGCACCTCGCCTTCGAGATATACCCGGTCGTGATAAAACTCTTCGCGCAGGTAACAACTCGCCACGCCGACGGCAATTTCTGGATGCCAGATCCTGATGGCTGCAATGAGTGTCGCAATGTTGGCGCGATTGAGTAGCTCAAATCGATAACCCTGTGGCAATGGCACAAGCGTTGGCAGTTCATCAATGGCGGGCCATTTCATTTGCCACCCTGCGGGGTAAGTTGAAACGCAGGAGGCGAAATGTCTGGAAACAACACGTCAAATAACGCCTTCACGGTTGGTGTCATATTATTTGGATCGGGACGCTGCAGATCCTCCTCCGGCACAAGCACTTTCGTGTAGACACCTTCAAACACGCGTTTGATGACGCCCGGTGCCACCTCCTCACGGTCGTAGCCGGAGGTAAATCCGATGAGCTGCCATCCCGCACTTTCGAGCGCGCGCTGCATATGGGGAATCTTCAACGTGGCCAGTCCAAAAAAGAATTCCGCACCCATCGCCCGCCCGGCCAGCTCGGCCATCGGCATTACCTTCGACGCCAGTTTCGCGTCCCGATGCGACGGCGCAACGATGATCAACCGGCCATACAACGACAGCGCATCAGGCTCCTGCTCCCACGACCACATGCCGGCCAGCTCGTCGCCGCGCTTGAATACGCCAACGAAAATATCCTTTTGTACCTCGCCATCGAGAAACACTTTGGCGGTATAGAAATTTTCCTCCAAGTAGCAACTGCCGCCGCCGA
>JAYURJ010000112.1:0-4512 GCA_043756275.1 Betaproteobacteria bacterium
CGCGCTCCAGCCGATACTGCGCAGGATATGCGCCATCGCGCCTGAGCGCGCGCCACCGCGCCAACAATAGATCATCGGCTTCCAGTTTTTTGGGTTCCCCCGGAACGAGGCATCGATATGCGCGCCGATATTTCGCGCCACCATCGCCGCGCCGATTTTCTTGGCCTCAAAGGCGGATACCTGTTTGTAAATCGTGCCGACCTCGATGCGTTCAGCGTCACTGAGCACTGGATGATTGACGGCACCGGGAACATGGTCAAGCGCAAATTCGCCCGGACTTCTTACGTCGATGATGGCGTCAAACGCGTCCAATCCCTGGAGGGTCAAGGGCAATGCCTGCATGCCCGATTGCGCGCGCACGCGTTGCGGGTGATCGGGCGAATTCAGCGCTGCATTCATCGACGCGCTGCCGCGCTGGTTTTGGCAATGGCTTGCCACACCGCAGGGGCCACATTGTCAAGAATTTTTGCTTGCGCTGCAGCAGTGGGGTGCAGGCGATCGGCCTGAAAAAACTCAAGATTGTCGGCAATGCCGTCCAGCAAAAACGGCACGAATGGAAGTTTGTATTTGGCGGCGAGGTCAGCGTACAGTTCGCGGAATTGTTGCGTGTATTCGATCCCATAATTGGGTGGAATCTGGATGCCCACCAACACCACGCGTGCACGCGCACCCCTGGCCGCCGTGATGATTGCCTCCAGATTCTTGCGGGTATCAGCATTCGGGAGTCCGCGCAGGCCATCGTTGGCACCGAGTGCGAGCACCACAATCGTTGGGCTCAGGCGGGTGAGATCGGCCTTGATGCGGTTTACGCCGCCTCGCGTGGTTTCGCCGCTGATGCTGGCGTTCACCACAACGATGCCCTGCGGGCGCAATTTATCCTCCATTAACGCGACCCAACCCGATTTAGGGTTGATGCCGTAAGCCGCCGAGAGGCTGTCACCATAGATCATCACGCGTTCGCGGATGTTATTGCTGCTTTCTTTTGCCGCGATTGGGAACGCAGCGACTGCCAGCATGGTCAGAACCGCCATGGCCGTCAGCATTCGCGCCAGTACAATCATAAAACTGCTTGAAAAGCGTGTGTTTGCGCCAACCTTCATAAATTACTGTTCCTTATTCATTTCTAATTATGTTTCGGTGCTTAGGCGTAAAACAAGGACGCTGATGCCATTGTTCTGCCAAAATTCTCATGCGATTGATTCCACAACCTGTTCCGGGATTCTGATGACCTCATTCACCGCAAACGCGCCAGCCCCATTATCCTCTCTCAAAAGCGCGCCGCTTACCGTTGTCGTTGACCATGACGACGCCTCGCAGCAATCATCTCCCGGATCGACCGACACGCCCAAGCACATGCCAACACAAAAAAATAATTTCATCGTCCGCGTGGAGCAACTGACCAAACGCGTATCCACATCCGAGACCGAACTCGTCATCGTCAATCACGCCGATTTTAACGTCGAGGCGGGCGATACGATTGCCGTTGTTGGTGCATCGGGATCGGGAAAATCGACATTGCTGGGGCTGATGGCTGGATTGGACACGCCGACGGAAGGGAAAGTTTTCATCAATGATGAAGACTTGTTCGCACTCAATGAAGATGGCCGGGCAAAGCTGCGCGGGCGACTGGTGGGATTTGTGTTCCAGTCGTTTCAGTTGTTGCCATCGTTGACCGCGCTGGAGAACGTGATGCTGCCACTTGAACTTGGCGGCGTTGCTGATGCGGCGGTTCGCGCCAAATCAATTCTCGAACGGGTTGGCTTAGGCGCACGCGTCAAGCATTATCCCAAACAGTTATCCGGTGGTGAGCAGCAGCGGGTGGCGATTGCACGCGCATTCGTGACCGAACCAAAATTACTGTTCGCCGACGAGCCTACCGGGAATCTGGATGCTAAAACCGGGCGGGTGATGATCGATTTGCTGTTTGAATTGAATCGTGAACGCGGCACTACCTTGATTCTCGTTACCCACGATGCGGGGCTGGCGGCGCGCTGCGGTCGGCGTTTATTTATCGATGCCGGCATCGTCAGCGCCGAGGATCAGCAACCTGCAATGGCGATGTAATTTCGCGATGAATAAACTTACCTTAGCGCTTCGCATGTTTCGCCGCAATGCCAAATCCATTGAGGCGCGCGTGTTGTTGATCGCCTTGCTCATTGCGGTGATGAGTGTGACGACGGTGTCGTTCTTTGCCGACCGCGTTGAGTCCGCCCTGAACCGGCAGGCCAATGAACTGATCGCAGCCGACATGGTGGTCATCAGTGATAAACCGGTCGCGCTGCGGTTCCGCGAGGAAGCTAGCCGCCTGAATCTCAATAAAGCCGAAGCGACTACATTCCCGAGCATGGTGTCGGGTGACCAGGAGAACGGGCAGGGCGTCAATCTGGCGGAATTAAAAGCCATCACCGACGGCTTTCCGCTGCGCGGCAAAATCCGCATCGCTGATCTTCCGGGCGCTGCGTCGCGCGATGCCACCGGCATTCCTGCACCGGGCACGATCTGGGTCCCCGAGGTGTTGCTCGCACGCATCAATGCCAAGGTGGGCGATGAATTGCGGGTCGGGGCATTAAAGCTGAAAATTGCCGCAATCATCATCAAAGAACCTGACAGCGTGCTCGATTATTTCGGCATTGCGCCACGGGTGATGATGAACATGCAGGATTTGGCAGCAACCAAGCTGTTGCAAGTCGGCAGCCGGGCCACGTATCGTTTTTTGCTATCAGGTGAAGCAAAACCGGTGGACGAATTCCGCCAAAAATTTGCCGGTAAATTGCAGCGCGGTGAACGCATGGAAGGCGTTCGCGATGCACGTTCCGAGGTGCGCGTCGCACTCGAACGGGCGCAGCGCTTTCTCGGCTTGGCGGCTTTGCTTTCGGTCGTGTTGGCATCCGTTGCAGTCGCACTCGCGGCGCGCCGTTTTTCACAGCGGCAGATGGATAGCGCGGCAATGATGCGTTGTCTGGGTGCTACGCAATCGGATATTTTTTCGCTGAATCTGATTCAATTTTTATTGCTCGGTGTGATCGCGTGCGTGGTGGGCACATTGGCAGGCTTTGCTGCACAAGGCGTGCTGGCAGCGCTGCTGTCGGGCTTTCTCACGGTGCAGCTGCCCGCACCGACCATGATCCCGGCTATTCAGGGGACGGTGATTGGCCTCGTATTGCTGCTCGGATTCACACTGCCGCCGTTGCTGGCGTTGCGCAAGGTTTCGACGCTGAGAGTATTGCGCCGCGACATTGATCCTTTCGACGCAGGTGCCACGTTTGCTTATGCGCTCGGGTTTGTGACCCTCGCCGCACTTATCATCTGGCGCGCAGGCGACATTAAATTAGGTGCCATCGCGGTAGGCGGGTTTGTGGGCGCATTGGCCGTTGCGGCATTGGCGGGCTGGTTGCTCATTAATTTCGCGGCAAAATTGCGCGGTGCGGCGTCAGGATCCTGGCGCTACGGCATCGCCAACATGAAGCGTCATGCTGGTGGCAGTCTGGTACAGATTATGGCGTTGGGACTTGGGCTAATGGCGATGCTGCTCTTGACGCTGGTACGCACGGATTTAATTTCCGGCTGGCAAAATTCCATCAAGCCGGACATGCCGAATCGATTTGTAATCAACATCCAAAGCGATCAACTGGCGCAAGTGAAAAGCTATTTTGCCTCCCGCAACATGAGCACACCCGACTTGTATCCGATGGTGCGTGGCCGCTTGGTGGAGATTAACGATAAAGCCATTGCGCCAGCGAATTTCAAGGACGAACGCGCCAGGCGCACCAGCGAGCGCGAATTCAATCTTTCGTGGGCGGCCAACATGCAAGCCGACAACAAAGTGATCGCAGGGAAATTTTGGGCACCTGATACTAAAGAGAAACAGTTTTCGGTCGAGGAGGGAATCGCCAAGACACTCGGCATCAATGTCGGCGATACGCTCACCTACGATATCGCCGGATCGCGCTTCACCGCGAAAGTGACCAGTCTGCGAAAAGTCGAATGGGATTCGTTCAAAGCCAATTTTTTTGTCATCGCCAGCCCCGGCGTGCTCGATAGCTATCCCGCAAGTTATATCACCAGCTTTCATCTGCCGCCCGGCAATGAGGCGGTGGTGAATGGTTTAGTTAAGCAATTTCCGAATGTCTCGGTTATCGATTTGACGGCCATCATGAATCAGGTACGCACCATCACCAATCAAGTCGGCGATGCGGTCTCGTTTGTGTTCCTGTTTGCGCTAGCCGCCGGGCTGGTGGTGCTCTATGCAGCCATTGCGGCCACGCAGGATGAGCGCGTGTTTGACGCAGCCATCATGCGCACGCTGGGGGCCAGCCGCAAGCAAATGGTGGTGGTGCAACTCGCAGAATTTCTCGCCATCGGGCTGCTCTCGGGGTTGATCGCAAGCGCGGGAGCGATGGCACTGGCAATGGTGCTTTCAGATCGCGTGCTTGGCGTGCCTTATCAATTTAATCCGATGATTCCGCTGATTGGCATTATTGGTGGGGGCATTGGCATCGCGTTTGCCGGACT
>JAYURJ010000113.1:0-4491 GCA_043756275.1 Betaproteobacteria bacterium
CGATGGCGCGCTGCGCGATGTGGTTGAACCGAAACGTTCACTGCACGCGGCAATGGTGTCGCGCGTAAAAATCATGGCCGAGCTCGACATCGCCGAAAAACGTTTGCCGCAGGATGGACGCATCATGTTGCGCATCGCAGGCAGACCCGTCGATGTGCGGGTATCGACACTACCGACGGGCCACGGTGAACGCGTCGTGATGCGCCTGCTAGACAAACAAGCCGGACGACTTTCTCTCGACGGCTTGGGCATGCCCGCCAACACGCTCGCAAGACTTGACCACCTGATCCAGCAACCGCACGGCATCATTCTTGTCACCGGCCCCACCGGTTCGGGCAAAACCACCACACTTTACGCGGCCCTCTCGCGCCTCGATGCGCACACCCGCAACATGATGACGGTGGAAGACCCGATCGAATACGATCTCGATGGCGTGGGCCAGACGCAGGTGAATCCGCGTATCGAGATGACGTTTGCGCGGGCATTGCGGGCCATTCTTCGCCAGGACCCTGACGTCATCATGATCGGTGAGATTCGCGACCTCGAAACGGCACAGATTGCGGTGCAGGCTTCACTCACCGGACATTTGGTATTGGCAACATTGCACACCAATTCGGCTGCCGGGGCCGTAACGCGGTTGGTCGATATGGGTATCGAGCCTTACCTGCTGGCATCCACGCTGTCGGGTGTGCTCGCGCAGCGATTGGTGCGCAAACTCAATCCAGCCGCGCGTCGTGAACGCGAACCTGATGTTGCTGAACGCAGCATGCTGGCAACGTCCAGCAATGCAGCTCATCGCACTATTTCCCGCCTGTTTGAGCCCGCAGATTCCGTTACAGGCTACAAGGGCCGCACCGGTATTTATGAATTGCTGTCGGTTGATGAAACGTTACGCAAACTGATTCACGATGGTGCCGCTGAAAGCGACCTCACGGCCGCTGCGATCAGCAATGGCATGGTGCCGCTACGCGATGACGGGCTGCGATGGGTGGCCGACGGCGTGACCTCGCTCGAAGAAGTATTGCGGGTTACCCGCGACTAATGTGCGACCAACGCGCACTGGCGCACTGAAACCAGCATGCCCGGCTACCGTTACACCGCATACGACATTGATGGCCGCGAACAGCACGGTGTGTTGGAGTCCGACAGTCCGCGATTGGCGCGCTCGCAATTGCGCCATCAGGGGCTATTCCCGCTCAATGTCACATTAATCGAAGCGGCCAACGACGCCGATGCTGGCAAGCAGGGACGCGGCGGCAGACTGGGCACCAACGCACTAGCGCGCATTACCCGCCAACTCGCAACCCTGCTCGGTGCCGGATTGACAGTGGAACAAACGTTTGACGCGCTGATTGAACAATCCGAATCCGAAAATGAATGCCAATTGCTGGCGCGTTTGCGCGGCAGTGTGCTGGAAGGAAATCCGCTCGGTAAATCGCTGGCGGCGTACCCGGAAACATTCTCCGAACTCTATCAAACGCTGGTGTCGGCCGGTGAGACTTCGGGCAAACTTCCCGATGTTCTGTTGCGCCTGGCCGACCATGTTGAAGCGCAACAGGCGATGCGCCAAAAACTGATGGTTGCCATGATTTATCCGGTCATCGTGCTCATCGTGTGTGCGCTGGTCGTAGGCGGTTTGATGATTTACGTCGTCCCGCAGGTCGTCGGCGTTTTTGAGACCACAAAACAAACGCTGCCGTGGTTTACGCGCGCCTTGCTGGCATTGTCGCGTTTCCTGCAAGCGACGGGCCTGTTCTGGTTGTTGATCGCATTCGGTGGATTTTTTGCAGCCCGCGCGGCG
The DNA here is from genome assembly GCA_043756275.1 of Betaproteobacteria bacterium. Lineage (GTDB taxonomy): Bacteria > Pseudomonadota > Gammaproteobacteria > Burkholderiales > Usitatibacteraceae > UKL13-2. Next base: position 1,802 of record JAYURJ010000113.1, read on the forward strand.
CTCAAACGCCCAACCCTGCGCCGCCGCTGGCAGTCGTGGCTGCTATCGCTTCCCGTCATCGGCAAAACCATTCGCGCGCAGCAGTCATCCCAACTTGCGGCAACATTATCGATCCTCGTTGGCAGCGGTGTGCCGGTGTTGTCAGCATTGAGTGCGAGCGTTGGCGTGGTGACAAACCTGCCAATGCGCGAGGCGCTGGAGCGCGCCGCGCTCAATGTCCGCGAAGGCGCGGGACTGGCCATGGCGATTGGCCAAAGCAAGCGCTTTCCACCGGTGCTGGTTCATCTGATTGCCTCAGGCGAGGCGAGTGGAAAATTACCCCAAACGTTGGCGACAGCAGCCAATCAGCAACAGCGCGATATCGAAACACGCACGGCCGCACTCGCCGCGATGATCGAGCCGGTGATGATCATCTTCATGGGCGTGCTGGTGCTGGCGATTGTGCTGGCTGTGCTGCTACCGATATTCGAATTGAACCAGTTGGTGAAATAGCAGCCTAAAATACGTAGATCGCCATTTGGCGCGGTGTTTGGAGCAATAATGGCTATGAAAGCCCGCCAATACTAGGGTTTGTTAAATTTATCAATATTGATTCGCCAAGCGCTGCGTCAATAAAACACCGGCTCAAATTCATTTCCAACTTCAATCCAAGATTTCCCAATGAAAAAACACACAGGCTTTACCCTCATCGAAATCATGATTGTTGTCGTGATCCTTGGCATCCTTGCCGCAGTGGTCGTACCAAAAATTCTTGATCGCCCTGATCAGGCGCGTGTCACCGCAGCGAAAACCGATATAGCGGTCATCATGCAGCAATTAAAACTCTACCGGCTCGATAACACGACGTATCCATCGACCGATCAGGGCTTGGCCGCATTGACGGTCAAGCCGACCACCAATCCGAGCCCGCTAAACTGGAAGGCGGGCGGTTATCTTGAGCGCCTGATGAATGACCCGTGGGGCCGTCCATATCAATATCTCAATCCGGGTCTCAAGGGCGAAATCGACGTTTACAGCCTCGGCGCAGATGGTCAGCAAGGTGGCGAGGGCTCGAACGCTGATATCGGCTCGTGGAATTTGTAATCAGTGCATTGCGAGGGCAAACGGGAATGGGGTTTTACGCTCATCGAAATCATGGTGGTGGTCGTCATCATCGGCATTTCACTGGCCGTGGCGGTGCCAAAACTTTTTCCCAACGATGAAGAATTAACCCGGCGCGAAGGTGAACGTGTGCTTGCCGTGCTGCAGCTTGCACGCGACGATGCGGCATTCGGCGGTCGCGTCATCGCGGCACGTTTTGAGTCCGGCCAGATGCAATTTTTTGAACGTGACATGGGCAATCCAGAGAAATGGAATGTATCCAATTCGCCGGATCTCAGACCGCATGCCTTTGCCGACGCGGTCGCCGTGCAACTCACTATTGCCGGTAATGCAGTCCCACAAAAGGACGCACAGATCACGTTTCTGCCGATAGGCGTAAGCCAGCCATTTGAACTCTCGCTCGCCACACCTTCCCTCGTGGTGACCATTGCGGGCGATGCAATCGGTAACCTGCGTTTCAAGTCAGGGTAGCCACGAATGCATCGGCAAAGGCGGCTTGGCGCGCACGGATTTACGCTGATCGAAGTACTCATCGCGCTGGTGATCCTTGCCATCGCGCTGGCCGCTGCGGCGCGCGCGGCCAACATCGCCACTGTCAGCGCCGAGGAATCGAAATTACGCACGCTCGCCACGTGGGTTGCGCAGAATCGCGTTGCACTATTGACAGCAACGCGGAGTTTTCCCGCCAGCGGAATCGCGACTGGCAAAAGCACGCTGGGCGGCATCGATTTTGAATGGCAGCAAACGGCATCAGACACACCCAACGCCGCATTCCGGAAAATAGACATCCGCGTATATAGGCCAAATGCGGGTATTAGCGGACCACAAACCTTGACCAACCTGACCGCGTATTTGGTGCAACCAGCGGGTGAGGTCCGATGATACGTCGCCAGCGCGCCTTCACGCTCATCGAATTGCTGGTGGCGATGACTATTTTTGCGGTGCTGGCGGTGATCTCCTACCGCACCCTCGATTCCTTGGTCAAAACGCGTGAACACCTCAGCTTACAAAGCAGCCGTCTGCGCGATGTCGCGCTACTGTTTGCGCGGTTGGAGAACGACTTTGCTGCGGTAATTGAGCGACGCGTCCGAAACACCGATGGCCAGTTGGATGATGCGTTGCGCCTCTCGCCTTTATTGCCAGCCGCCAACGATGCGTCGCTGGCGTTTACCCGCGCAGGGTTTGGCGGGGCACTCGGCGCGACTTCAGGGCCGCAGCGTATTGGCTATCGGCTCAAAGATGGCACGCTGGAATTGGTGATGTGGCCGCAGCTCGACATGGCGCCACGTATCTTGCCCCAAGCCTATCCCGCACTCTCGGATGTCCGCGATGCGAAATGGCGGGCGATGGATCGTGCGGGCAACCTCAATGCTGAATGGCGATCCACCGGTGCCGAGGGCAAGAGCTATTTCCCGACTGCGCTGGAACTCTCGATCACACTCGCGTCCGGCGAACAGTACACGCGTCTTTTTAATCTGTCGGCCGGCCGATGATGCGCGCGCCAGCCCATCCAAAGCATCAGCGTGGAACCGCAATCATCACGGCTTTGCTCGTGGTCCTGCTTGCGGCCAGCGTCGCCGCATTCCTGC
>JAYURJ010000114.1:0-13220 GCA_043756275.1 Betaproteobacteria bacterium
GCTGAAATGTCGATCACCGCACGCACGCTTCAACTCGGTGTCGCGCTGGTCACCGCGTCCCACGTGACGCGGGTGCTCATCATCGTATCGTTCACGCTACCGGTGTATCGACTGTTGCAAAGAATGAACAAATAAGCGCGTAACGGCCTTCAAGTAACACCCTCTCATGCGACGTTCGTACCCGCCCGCACCGCTGTAAGGCTGCCGTAAGCCTCGGTCTTTACCCTGCGATTTGCTATCGGTGTTGCAGACTTGGGGTCGCGTTGTTTTGCGGCGGTATTTTCAGGCTTGCTCATCACTGGCTAGTACAACGCCACCGCTCTCGCGCGCGTTTTTGCGCAGAGAAAGGTATCTTGGCTAAGACAATCAAAGAGGAGTTCAACATGGCCGCAACACCCACTCATACGGCACCAGGTGCCGCTGAACGCAGCCGACCAATGACCCGGGAGGAAAAGAAAGTTATCCTCGCGTCGTCGGCCGGTACCATTTTCGAATGGTATGACTTCTACCTGTACGGCTCGCTCGCGGCCATTATCGGCGCGCAGTTTTTCAGCCAATATCCGGAAGCAACGCGCAACGTTTTCGCGCTGCTCGCGTTTGCCGCAGGCTTTCTGGTGCGGCCTTTCGGCGCGCTGGTGTTCGGTCGCCTGGGCGATCTCATCGGCCGCAAGTACACCTTCCTCATCACCATTGTCATCATGGGCATCTCGACGTTTCTGGTCGGCATACTGCCCAACTACGATGCAATCGGCTGGCTGGCACCGGTGGCACTCATCGCACTACGCATGGCGCAGGGACTGGCACTCGGTGGCGAGTACGGCGGGGCGGCGATCTACGTGGCCGAGCATGCGCCGCAACATCGTCGCGGTTTCTATACCTCGTTCATTCAGACTACCGCGACGCTAGGGCTCCTGCTCTCGCTGGTAGTGATCCTGTTCACGCAGATTTACGTCAACGCCAACTATCCTGAAGTAGTGATGGCCAGCGGCGCGAAGGTTACAGCATTCGCCGCATGGGGATGGCGCATTCCGTTCATCGGCTCGGTCGTGTTGCTGGGTATTTCGCTGTACATCCGGTTGCAGATGAAAGAATCGCCTGCGTTCCAGAAGATGAAGGATGAAGGCACGCTGTCGAAGGCGCCATTGAAAGAGGCTTTCGGCCAATGGAACAATGGAAAGATCGCCTTGCTCGCCTTGCTAGGCATGGTGGCGGGCCAAGCCGTCGTTTGGTATACGGGTCAGTTTTACGCGCTGTTCTACCTGCAAAACATTCTGCGCGTGGATCAGTTTACGGCCAATGTATTGATCGCCTGGTCGTTGACGGTGGGAACCGTTGGCTTCCTGTTCTTTGGCTGGCTCTCCGACAAAATTGGTCGCAAACCAATCATCCTCGGCGGCTGCCTGATCGCAGCATTGACATTCTTCCCGCTGTTTGAATTGATGACCAAGACCGCCAATCCGGCGCTCTACGCCGCGCAGCAAAAGACCAAGATCGTCGTGACTGCCGACCCGGGTCAGTGTTCGTTCCAGTTCAACCCGACCGGAACCTCGAAGTTCACCAGTTCCTGCGATGTCACCAAGGCCCTTCTGGCCCGCAGCTCGGCTACTTATTCGACCGAGACGGGTGCTGCGGGCAGCCTGACCAAGGTGCGTATTGGCGAAACCGAGATCTCATCGTTTGATGTCGCCAAGCTCACGGGCGATGAAGTCAAAGCGGTGCCAGCGGCATTTACCAAATCTGTTAACGACGCACTACAAAAGGCGGGCTATCCTGGTGCCAACAACACCTCCATCGTCAAGATTCCGATTGAGCCGAAAGAGGGATTGTGGAACTTTATCAAGATGTTCGATATTTTCAACGCGCAAAAGCTCACGCTGATCGCCATCCTGACCCTTTTGGTGCTCTACGTGACTGCCGTCTATGGTCCCATCGCAGCCGCACTGGTCGAGCTTTTCCCGACGCGCATTCGCTACTCCGGGTTGTCGTTGCCGTACCACATCGGTAACGGCTGGTTCGGCGGTTTGTTACCCGCAACAGCGTTTGCGATGGTGGCTGCGACCGGCGATATCTACTTTGGGCTGTGGTATCCGGTGATCATTGCGTTGATGACGGTCGTTATCGGCTTCTTCTTCGTACCGGAAACGTACAAGCGCGATATTTTCAAAGACTAGATTTTCGCGGATTTAATTAAAACTCCAGCACTGGTACGGCTCTCAGGCCTAAAATACCCTGAGATCCGCACCAGTGCTGGAGTTTATTTATTTTGACGACGCCGTTTGTTTAGGCTGGGAAACCGTTGTGCGCAAACGTGACCGTGAATAAACTGCCGACCCCACTGGGCGGCGCTGTGACCGATACCGTCGCCGCATGTCGAACAGCGATCTCCCTGACGATTGCCAAGCCAATCCCGGAACCAGATTCGTGGCTGCTGATGACGCGGTAAAAGCGTTCAAACACAAGTTCGCGCTCCGCCTCCGCAATCCCGACGCCGTCGTCTTCGACTTCCAATATCGGCCCGTCTCGATGCAGCACACGCACGGTGATATGTCCGTTGGCGGGGGTGTAGCGGATCGCGTTATCGACCAGATTACTCACCAGCTCGCGCAGCAAATCGGCGTGGCCGACGACCATCACTGGCACGTCAGGCGTATCAAAGCCCAGATCGATCTGCTTGCTGCTGGCGTTCGGATATGCGGCGGCCACGACATCGCGCGCGATCAATCCAAAATCCACCGCAGAAAACGGCAGTGAATCGGCGGTGGCCCCTTCGGTGCGCGCCAACACCAGTAGCTGGCTGATCAGATGCGCGGTTCGCGCAGTCCCTGCTGCAATTTTATTAAGCGCGGTAACTCGTTCAGCAGGGTCAACGCTACGCAACGCCAGTTCGGTCTGCATTTTGATGCCCGCCAGTGGGGTGCGCAGCTGATGCGCGGCGTTGGCAATAAAGCGTTTTTGCGCCGCGCCCTCATGTTCCACCCGTGCCAGCAAATCGTTGAACGCATTGATGAGCGGCGCGACTTCCTCCGGCGCAGCGGGCGCGTGCAAGGGACGCACATCGTCGGCGCTGCGCATCGTGACTTGGGCACGAAGTTGTTCGAGCGGGGCGGCGCCGCGCTTCAATCCGAGCCACATCAAAAACACCATCAACGGCACCACCAATAGCTGCGGGAAAACAATGCCCTTCATGATTTCGCGCGCAAGCGCCGTGCGTTTTTCGGTGCTCTCAGCCAGATACACCACGACCGATTCTGTGCCCGCCGTTAATGGCGCTGTCGCTGTGGCTACCGCTGCCGCCCCCTGCCCGGCAGCACGCGTGCGTCGCAGCGCGGCAATGCGCAAGGTGGATTCGCGAAAATCCACAGTACGAAACGCGACCAATCCATCATCGAGTAACTGGTCAGCCGACAACGCTGGCAGTTCGGGCTCACCGAGCAGAAATTCGCCCGATGCATTGTCGATGCGATAGAAATATGCATCGGCATCGTCGTCTGCCAGCAATGTCCGCAGATCGGCTGCGAGCTTGAGTGAATTTTTTTCTTTGCTCCAGACAGTTTGTTCGGCCAGAGCGCGGGTCTTGGATGCGAGGGCGCGGTCAAGTGCGTCGTTGGCGAGCGAAATGCCGATCAGATAAGTGAGGCCGATGGATAACGGCCACAGGAGCAGAAACGGCGCGAGCATCCAATCGAGCATCTCGCCAAACAACGAGCCGCGCGTGCCGGCCACAGTAAGGTCAGATGTTGCCACGATTGACCGGCTTTTCCAGGCAATAGCCCAGTCCACGAAGCGTGGCCAGCTTGATGTTGGCCGGTTCGAGTTTTTTGCGCAGCCGATGAACGTAAACTTCCACCGCATTGGCGCTGACTTCTTCGCCCCACTGGCAGAGCAGATCGATGATCTGCTCCTTGTTCACCACCCGACCGGTGCGCGCCAGAAAAATCTCCAGTAACGCAATCTCGCGCGCCGAAAGATCCAGCACCTGACCACGCACCGAGGCGGTACGCTGGCTGGCATCGAAGGTGAGATCACCGTGCTCAAGCAACGCTACCGCATTGCCGCGCGCACGGCGCGTGAGCGCACGAACACGCGCCTCCAGCTCGGTCAATTCAAAGGGCTTCACGAGGTAATCGTCGGCGCCCAAGTCGAGGCCGCGCACCCGATTTTCCACCCCATCGAGCGCAGTCAGGATCAACACCGGCACATCGAGTTTGCGTTCGCGCGCGCGCTTGAGCACCTGAAACCCATCCAGCCCGGGCAGGCCGATGTCGAGTATCAGCAGGTCAAACTGCTGGGTCAGCAACGCGGTGTCTGCGGCATTGCCGTCGCGCACGCTATCGGTTGCGTACCCGGCGGCGCGCAGGGCACGAATCAGGCCGTCGGCGAGCAGAGGATCATCTTCGGCAACGAGAATGCGCATGCCATGAGCATAAAACAAAACAGGGCAGCTTTGCGCTGCCCTGTTTGATGAAACTTGAAAAAGTGAAAAGTGATTACTTCTTCTTTTCGTCTTTTTTCGGGGCTTCTTTCTTCATTTCTTCTTTTTTGGCTTCTTTGGCCTGCTTGGCGATGATCGACTCTTTGATCGCGTCGTATGCATCTTGTGGAATGACTTTCTTGTTGATCAGATCATCCCGGCCGTTATATGGGCGACCTTTGACGATGGCCTTGGCGCGGGCTTCACCGATCTTGGGCAATGAAGCCAATTCTTTTTCCGATGCCGTATTGATGTCCATCGGCTCTTTTTTGGCTTCTGCGGCCGGGGCGGCTTTGGCATCAGCTTTAGCGGCTGGTGCGGCGGCTGGGGTTGGTGCAGCGGCTGGCTTGACTGCTGGTGCGGCGGCAGGTTTCGGTGTCTCCTGTTTCTGGGCAAAGGCGATGCCGGATGCACCGATTAGCAGTGCGGCGGCGAGAGTGATGATTTTTTTCATGTGGTCTCCTGAGTGTCGTACGTATGTTGGCCTGATAAACGTTGACTGCGCTAAATATGTAGCCGCACATATTTAATCACAGTGGATAAATTGCTGCCTGAAAATCGGCAGCAATGCGGCAAACCTCCGCATACAATCAACGCCATGAACAAACAACGGTTTACCGAACGTGGGGAAGAATTTTGGCGGGCACTGCACAGCCGCGATTCGTCCTATGAGGGAATATTTTTTGCGGGCATCAAAACGACGGGGATATTTTGTCGTCCCGTGTGCTCGGCCCGCAAGCCGTTGCGCAAAAACGTGGAGTTTTTTCCCGGCAAAGTCGAGGCGCTGCACGCCGGTTTTCGACCGTGCCTTCGCTGTAAACCGATGCACACCACCGGCGAAGTACCGACGCTGGTCGAAAAACTGCTGAAACATATAGAGCAGGATCTTTCAGAACCTTTGCGCGAGCGCGATTTGCTGGAGATGGGGATCGATCCATCGACGGCACGTCGGCAATTTCAGCGTTATTTCGGAATGTCGTTTCAGGCTTATCAACGGGCGCGGCGCATGGGTTCGGCGCTGGCCGCTGTCAGAAAGGGGACCAACGTGCTTGATACACAACTGGATCACGGTTTTGAATCTTCAAGTGGTTTTCGCGAGGCATTTGGAAAACTTTTCGGCAGCGCGCCATCGAAATCGAGCGGCGTACATTGCCTTCTCGCCAAGTGGATCGAGTCGCCTTTGGGCGCGATTCTGGCCTTAGCCGACGACGATGGATTGTATGTGTTCGACTGGGTTGATCGGCGCGGTCTGGAGCGCGAAATCGTGCGGCTGCGCGCCAAAACAAAGTTCGTGATCGTGCCCGGATCGCATCCGGTGCTCGATCAGGCGACGCGCGAGATAAACGAATATTTTGCTGGCACGCGCAAAATTTTCACGCTGCCTTTTGCCCTTCGCGGCACCGATTTTCAGCGGCAAGTGTGGGATGAATTATTGAAAATTCCATCGGGTGAGACGCGCTCATACGCTGAAATCGCCAAGCGCATCGGCCAGCCCAAAGCTGTGCGCGCTGTAGCGCGCGCCAACGGCGACAATTTTCGCGGCATCATCATTCCCTGCCATCGGGTGATTGGTTCTGATGGTTCGCTAACGGGATACGGTGGCGGACTGGCGAGGAAGCAATGGCTGCTGGATCATGAGAGAAAAATAGACAAACTCTAGCACTGGTGAGGCTTACAGGCATAAAACATGCCAGAAGCCGCACCAGTGCTAGAGTTTGAAAAAAGCCGACTTTCGTCGGCTTTTTGTTTTGGTCGGTCCTTCAGCTTTCGCAAGAGAGAAACGACTCAACAGAACGGGATTGCGGCTAGGCGCGCGAGGGCGACGTGTACGCTTTGTACACGAGGCCTCGCGCAACAACGCCGCGGCCCGTTATGTTGGGTCGATTACATGTCCATGCCGCCCATACCGCCCATTCCACCCATCCCGCCGCCGCCCATACCACCGCCAGCAGATTCCTCTTTTGGCGCTTCAGCAACCATCGCGTCCGTCGTCAGCATCAACGACGCAACGGACGCGGCATTTTGCAGTGCATAACGCGTCACTTTGGTCGGGTCCAAAACGCCCAGTTCCACCATATCGCCATACTCGCCAGTCGCCGCGTTGTAGCCAAAGTTGCCTTTGCCTTCAACTACTTTGTTGACGACCACGGATGGCTCGTCACCGGCGTTTTGCGCGATCATGCGCAGTGGCTCCTCTAATGCGCGCAGTATGATTTTGATACCGGCATCCTGCTCGGCGTTGGAACCCGCGATCTTGCCCGCGTTGGTGCGTGCGCGCAGGAATGCAACACCACCACCGGGAACGATACCTTCTTCAACCGCTGCGCGGGTTGCGTGCAGCGCATCTTCAACGCGTGCTTTCTTTTCTTTCATCTCAACTTCGGTGGCAGCACCGACGCGGATCACAGCAACACCGCCGGCCAGCTTGGCCACGCGCTCTTGCAGTTTTTCTTTATCGTAGTCGCTGGTCGCGTCGTCGATTTGTTTGCGAACGGTTGCAACGCGTGACTTGATGGCTTCTTCGTCGCCGGCACCGTCGATGATCGTGGTGTTTTCCTTGCCAACTTCAATCTTCTTGGCGCGGCCCAGATCCTTCAGGGTCACGTTCTCGAGCTTCAGGCCGAGTTCTTCAGCGATCACGGTACCGCCGGTGAGGATGGCGATATCTTCGAGCATGGCTTTCCGACGATCACCAAAACCTGGCGCTTTGACAGCGGTGGTTTTAAGGATGCCACGAAGGTTGTTCACCACCAACGTTGCCAGCGCTTCGCCATCGACATCTTCAGCGATGATCAGGAGCGGACGGCCAGCCTTGGCGACTTGCTCCAGTACGGGCAGCAGGTCACGGATGTTGGAGATTTTCTTGTCGTGCAAGAGGATGAACGGATCTTCCAGCAACGCGACTTGTTTGTCCGGGTTGTTGATGAAATACGGGGACAAATAGCCACGGTCAAACTGCATGCCTTCGACGACTTCGAGTTCGTTGTCGAGTGACTTGCCATCTTCAACAGTGATCACGCCTTCTTTGCCGACTTTTTCCATTGCGTCCGAAATGATCTTGCCGATGTTCTCATCCGAATTCGCCGAGATCGAACCGACTTGCGCGATTTCTTTGTTGGTCGTGGTTGGCTTGGAGATTTTCTTCAGTTCAGCAACGATGGCAATAACAGCCTTGTCGATACCGCGCTTCAGATCCATCGGATTCATGCCGGCGGCAACATATTTCATGCCTTCAACGACAATCGCCTGTGCCAATACGGTGGCGGTGGTGGTGCCGTCGCCAGCCACATCGGAGGTCTTGGAAGCAACTTCCTTGACCATCTGCGCGCCCATATTTTCGAACTTGTCTTTGAGTTCGATTTCCTTGGCAACCGATACACCGTCTTTGGTGATGGTCGGCGCGCCGAAAGAGCGCTCAAGAACCACGTTACGGCCTTTCGGGCCCAGCGTGACTTTAACTGCATTGGCGAGAACGTTTACGCCATGAACCATGCGAACGCGTGCGTCGCCGCCGAACTTAACTTCTTTTGAAGCCATGATGAATTCCTTTCAAAATTGATTGGTGCAACTTACCCGGAGATCGGGGCGATAAGAAAGCAAGTATTTCGTTTCAAGGCAAGGCGCGAGAAAAATTTCGACGCGACGTGTACATCAAGTACACAAGCTAGAAATTTTTTGAGCAACGCCGCATTGGAACGAAAGACGCCGCTTTATTACGCCACGACAGCCATGATGTCTTCTTCGCGCATAACGAGGAGCTCGTCGCCGTCAACGCGTACGGTCGTGCCGGAGTACTTGCCGAACAAAATCTTGTCGCCGACTTTAACGTCAACCGGGAACACTTTGCCTTCGTCGTTCTTCTTGCCTGGACCGACAGCCAATACTTCGCCTTGGTCAGGTTTTTCGGCGGCCGTGTCAGGAATCACGATACCGGATGCGGTTTTCCGCTCTTCTTCCAAACGCTTGACGATCACACGATCGTGCAGGGGACGCAGTTTCATAGCTCACTCCTAAATGTAAAACATTGATTTACAAGAAAAACCGGACAGTTAAGACCGGCAGAAACAGAAAGGGAGCGCCGAAATTGTTAGCACTCAACCTTTTAGAGTGCTAAATGATAGTGCCGAAAGATGAAGATTTCAAGTCACGACAGGATTTAAATGCCACAGGGTGGCGAAGCAGCCTGCGCCCTCGTTGACACAAGTCGCACTTCAGTACACCATAATGTACATATCTGTACAGGAGGCCTTATGCCAGATGCCACGTTTACTGAATTGCGCAACCGCGCCAAATATTTTTTTGATGCCGTCGAAGGGGGAGAGTCGGTTCGCGTTTTTCGCAACGGCAAGCCCATTGCGGAAATCGTGCCCATCCGCTCAGGCATTCCATCATGGAAACGACCAACGACGCCGTTGACGATTAAGGGATTGTCGTTGAGCCGCGAGATATTGAGTGATCGGGAAAAATCGGCGTGAAGATGTTTCTTGATACGTCGGCGTTTGCAAAACGCTATGTGTCAGAAGAAGGATCCGATAAGGTCCTCGCGTTATGCCAACAAGCTGATAGCCTCGTCGTCGGTGTCATTTGCCCGCCGGAGCTGATATCCACGTTTTCCCGGCTAGTCCGGGAAAAGAGGCTCGCGAAAGCGGATTATCAAAAACTGAAGGCTCACGCGATGGCGGATCTGGCTGATGTTGATATCTGCCAGATCACACCGGAAATTCTGGCCTCGGTAGTGTCGCTATTGGAATCGCATCCACTTCGGGCAATGGACGCGCTTCATGTGGCATGTGCACTTGCGGTGGCGCCGGATAGATTCGTGTCTGCTGATTATCGACAGCTCGCCGCTGCAGGTAAGGCCGGACTCAATATTGTTGACTTGTCTTGAACGGCAAATAAGCAAGGCGCGGCTTGGCCTCAGCGGCCCATTGTGGAGCCTGTTTTACGTGAAAACAACCGGACAAGTAAGCATTGTCATTTGATCGTGGCATCGCGCGCGGCACAGTCGTCGATGAGGTTGCGCTAGTCAATAAAAAAATCGCCGGTGCGGGGCTGGACGTATTCGAGAACGAGCCGCAGGTGCCGAGTGCGCTGCTGACGCTCGACAATGTGGTGCTGCTGCCGCATATCGCCAGCGGCACCCATGAAACACGGCAGGCGATCGCAGATCTGACGTTGGCGAATTTGCGCAGTTATTTTGCCGATGGGCGATTGATTACGCCGGTTGGCTAAATGTGCGGCTGCGATTAAATGTTGAACGGCTGAATGTAGGCAAACACTAGCACTGGCGGGGCTTTCATGGCATAAACAGCCGATGATGCCCATCGACTGGCGTTCTACGCGATTTATATCTTGATTCGCGAGATATGTGTATTGATTGATCGCAATTGCCCTCACTTGCAATGCGCGTGGCCCGCTGCATCGGGCCACCGTTTCGCTGGCGAGCGGCTTGCCGCTCGAAATCCCAGATCAACCCCCTACCGCAAGCAGGAGAGGGAGCAAATCTGTGACCCTCACGACCTTCGATAAAACACGCAGTCCGAAGCGGCCCCGACACTGGCGTTTAATCGGATCCCACCACCGAATACTTCCCTACAAACCCGCGATCAATAATGTCTTTCCACCGCCACACCCAGCCGCCTTCCCATGCAAAATTTCCCCAAGAGCCAATCGCATATTTGTCGCCAGCGCTGATCAGGTACAGCGAACGTGCTTGCGGCACATAACGTTGCAGCGCCGCGCCACGGAGCGCGCGGCGTAAATTTTCATTGAGCGGCGGGCCTGCTTTGACGGCGTAAACGCCGGATCTCGGTCGAGCGTGATGTTCCATCGTTGCGCAATCGCCCGCGGCAAATACATTGGGGTGGGATATCGATTGCAGTTTATCGTTGACGAGAATAAAGCCATCCTTGTCGGTCATCAGCCCCGACTCGCGCGGCCACGCTGCAGCAGACGCGCCGGTCGCGGCGATGACGATATCGGCTTCCACGCTCGCACCCGATGCCAACTGCACACGGCCGTCCGCGATGGCAGCCGCCGCTTGCCCGGCCAGCACCACGATGCCACGCGCACGCATGATGCGGGCAAGGCGTGGGCCGACGCTGCCCGGCAGCGTGTTCGCGGCAGAGATTAATGTTACGCCCACGTTGTGATCACGGAACCGGTGCTGCATCGCCATCGCCAGCTCCACGCCGCCCGCACCCGCACCGACAAAGGCGACGCGAGTGCGTTCGCCGCGCGCGTGACGTTGTTCAATATCGCTTGAGAGTTTTGCATAGGCGTCGATAAAATTTTCGATGGGCCGGATCGGGATGGCGTGTTCAGTCAGGCCGGGGATGAAGGAAAGGTTGGCGACCGGCCCGGTGTCGATGGAGAGGAGATCGAAGGAGATTTCCTGCCCATCGGCGCATTGAATCACGTTGCGCGCAAAATCGATTTTAGTTGCCGCCGTTTGATGGAACTGCACATCGGCGCGCGCAGCCAGCGGCGCAAGCGGAATCACGCATTGCGAAATATCGTAGTGTCCCGCCACCCAGCCGGGCAACATGCCGGAATAAACTTGTCGTGCATAAGGCGAAATCAGGGTGATCTCAACGCCGTCGAAAGGCTGTGGCGCGATTAATGTGAGCGATTTCAGCAGATACACATGGGCATGACCACCGCCGAGCAGAACGAGTTTTTTCTTCATTTGCTGGCGAGGCTCGCGTCTTTAAGGGTCACATCGCCATACCAGGTAGTAACGCGTTCTCCCGTATTGTCGGTATCGTTGCCGATGGCTACACCAGTGATTGCGGGGGCATCGAAGCCGAATGCTTCGCGAAAATCAGCGGCAATATCGCGCGATTGCGTTATCCAACTTCCCGCCTGGCTCGCGCCGCTTTGCAACACGATGACCCGCGCACGATTGCTGTACGGGCTCCATTGCGCGTGCCCGATTGAATGGTTGTTATCCCACACATAGCAGAGCGCTGCGGTCGGCACATCGGGCCCCGCCATCATGCGGGCTACGCGAAGCTTGGTGCGGTCAGTGAAAGATAGTGCGTCCATTGGCACATCAAAGAATACATAAACACGCGCTGCGAAATCATCGCCCGCTTTGGTGTTCATGTCGGCTGACTCGAGTACACGATTTATTTTCCAGCGCCATTCGAGCAGTGCCGTTGATGTCGCTGATGCTGTTAAAGGCAAACCGAGGCTGCCAGCGCTTTTATTTGAATCGACGCGCAGCACCGTCTTGCCTTCGTCGCTCACGAGCGAAAATTGATTGGCTGCGATCTTGGGGACACTGATAACGCGTAATTCTTTTGGTAGCGCCTGCCCGGGTGTGAGGGTTGAAAAAACAATCGGCGCGGCGGCGTAGGCAACATTGATGAACGCAGCAATGGGTGCTGTGATGAGTACCGTGTTTAGCCCAACGATAAGATGTTTTTTCATTCAGGTTCGAGCGCAATCGGCACATCAAGTTCCAGAAGTCGCGGCAAGTCTTCCGGGCGATCAACATCCCAACGCGTTGCACCTTCATGCCAGCGCCAGCCAAGTGCGCGAAAACGCTCGCGTTGCGCGGCAAGTACGGCTGCGCTTCCCCAATCGATTCCGCTGAACATGTCTGGATGCACAATGCGTGCGCCGATCAGCACGTAGCCGCCATCGTCTGCCGGGATCAGCGTCGCCTCGACGCTGGCAAGCTGTGCGGCGGCATCGCGTACATCGGCAACCGTGATGGATGGACAATCCGCGCCGACGATGAGCGCACAAGGTGCGGACGATAATGCGCACGCAAACGCGTGGTGCATGCGTTGGCCCAGATCGCCATTGCACTGTGAGGTCAGATGTACGCCAAAACGCTGCTGGCATTCAACAAAAAAAGCGTGCGCGGAATCTGGCGCGCAGCAGATTTCAACCGGACCTACGTCTGCTGCGATCAATGTCTCCAATGCACGTATGACCAAACGTTCGTGCAATTTTGCGGCGGACGCTGCGCCCAACGCAGGGATAAGACGCGTCTTCACGGCACCGGCGACGGGCGCTTTGGCGAACAGCATGACGCGACACGATTTACTTTTCAATATAGTAAGAACGATGCAGTTGGGCCGGATCAGCACCCAAAAAATACGCCAGACGAATTCGCCACATCAGCAATATCGTGCGCCACACGCCATACTTTTCCCAGCGGCGACCCGAGGTAATTATTCTTTGTGTGAGGCAAATTGGTGCGCTGATTGTTTTTAAGCTTGCACACATCGCCACATCTTCCATCAGCGGCATGTTGGCAAAACCACCCGCCGATTTGAATACATCAACCGTCATGAACAAGCCCTGATCGCCGGTCGCAATTGCCGTCAGGCGTGAGCGATGGTTCATGAACCATGCAATCACCGGCAGAAAAAAATGCGTCCCCTTGATGGTGACATCGAATCGCCCCCATGCGCGCGATGTTGATTGCAGACCGTTGAAAATGAGTTGGTCGGCATCCGGCGGCAAGATGGAATCCGCATGCAAAAACAGTAAGGTGTCGCCGGTCGCAACTGCCGCACCTGCGTTCATCTGTGCGGCGCGGCCCTTGTTGGCGTGGATGACGCGATCAACCAAAGGGTCGGCGATTTGTGTCGTTGCATCTGTGCTGCCGCCATCAAGTAACAGGACTTCGACCCCACGCGAACGCAACCCCTGCAAAGGCGCTAATGTGACGGCGATATTGTGGGCCTCGTTCAGCGCAGGAATGACGATGGACAGTCGCATGGCTTATTGT
>JAYURJ010000115.1:0-13177 GCA_043756275.1 Betaproteobacteria bacterium
CTAGAGTTTATATTTTTTTACGCATGCACCACTTGTGATGGCGAAACCGCTGCACCATCACGCATAATGCAAAAAACCCAATGCCTGCAATCGATGCCACTCTCCTGGAACGAAATAAAAACCCGTGCGGTGTCCTTCTCCAAAAAATGGGAAGACGAATCGTCGGAGCGCGCTGAAGCGCAAAGTTTCTGGAATGATTTCTTTGCCGTGTTCGGCATTGACCGTCGCCGCGTCGCCATATTTGAAAAGCAGGTCAAGCTTTCCCGCGTTGGCGAAAAAATCAAGCGTGGTCGCATTGATGCATTCTGGAAGGGCGTGCTGTTGATCGAGCACAAGAGCGCCGATCAGGATCTGGATCGCGCGTTCAAGCAGGCCACCGATTATTTCGAAGGCATCACTGATCGCGACCTGCCGCGCTTTATCCTCGTTTCCGATTTCGCACGCTTTCGCTTGTTCGATCTGGAAGCGGCTGACGGCGGCAACGGCGAAATCCATTTCAAGCTGGCCGACTTGCACAAGCACATCAAGCGCTTCGGTTTTATCGCGGGCTACAAAGCGGTCGAAATCAAACCGCAGGATCCCGTCAACATCAAGGCGGCGTTGCAAATGGGCAAACTGCACGACCAGCTCAAGGCTTCGGGTTTCACCGGCCATCCGCTGGAACTGTTGCTGGTGCGTGTGCTGTTTTGCCTGTTCGCCGACGACACCGGCATTTTCCTGCCCGCGCAGGCGTTCCGCGCGTGGGTGGACGAGCGTACCCGTGAGGACGGCACCGATCTGGGTTCGCAGTTGGCACTTTTGTTTCAGGTGCTCAACACGCCCGACGACAAACGCGGCACCGCGCTGGACGATCAACTACGCGCTTTTCCGTATGTGAATGGCAAGCTGTTTGAAGAAACGCTACCGATGGCGAGCTTCGACGCCAAAATGCGCGATACGCTGCTCGATTGTTGCGCGCTCGGCTGGGGCGCGATTTCGCCCGCGATCTTCGGTGCGCTGTTCCAAAGCATCATGGATGAAAAGGCGCGCCGCAATCTGGGGGCGCATTACACGTCCGAAGAAAATATCCTGAAGCTCATCAAGCCGCTGTTCCTCGATGAGTTGTGGGCCGAATTTGGCAAGGTAAAAAGCAACAAGAACAAACTGTTCGAGTTTCACAAAAAGCTGCGCGAGCTGACGTTTTTCGATCCCGCCTGCGGCTGTGGCAATTTTCTGGTCATCACTTATCGAGAATTACGTTTGCTGGAACTGGAAGTGCTGCGCGTGGTGCACGAAACCACGGGCTCGCGCTTCCTCGACATTCATCAGGAGATCAAGCTCGATGTCGATCAGTTCTACGGCATCGAGATCGAAGAATTTCCTGCGCAGATCGCGCAAGTGGCGATGTGGCTGATCGACCACCAGATGAACGTGAAAGTCGGCGAAGAATTTGGCATGTACTTCACGCGTATTCCGTTGAAGTCGTCGCCGCATGTGGTGAATGACAACGCACTGCGCATTAATTGGTCGAGCGTGTTGCCTCCAGAGCGTTGCAGCTTTTTGATGGGAAATCCGCCGTTTGCGGGTGCGATGGTGATGTCTCAAGCGCAGCATGACGAGATGACTCACGTATTTGGTCAAACGAAAGGCGCAGGCGTGCTGGATTACGTGGGGGCATGGTATCTGCTGGCTGCCAAATATATTTCCGGTACGCAAGTAAGGTGCGCATTCGTATCGACAAACTCTGTGAGCCAAGGCGAGCAAGTCGGCATTCTCTGGTCGGAACTTTTACGGTACGGCATTTCAATCCACTTTGCCCATCGCACATTCAAGTGGCAAAACGAGGCGCGCGGAGTCGCCGCAGTGCATTGCGTAATCATCGGGTTTGCAGCGTTCGACACAGACCGCAAAACTATCTTTGAATACGAAACGATTTCCGGGCAACCGCATCCGATCGCGTGTTCGCGAATAAATGCTTATTTGGTGGATGGGCCGGATGTACTTTTAGCGAACAAACCGACACCTATTTGCGCTGTCCCCGACATGGCATTCGGAAATATGCCACGCGATGACGGACAGTTACTTTTATCAGACGACGAAAAGCAAGAGTTTCTTCGTTTGGAACCTGGGGCACACAAGTTCGTTAAGCGGTTCATCAGTGCAAAGGAGTTCTTGAATAATGAGAAACGCTGGTGCCTGTGGTTGGTAAACGCGTTACCAAGTGAGTTGCGCGCGCTACCAGCGCTGATGGCACGAATACAGCATGTCAAAGAATTTCGGCTCGCCAGCAAAGCCGCTTCGACGAGAAAGTTTGCTGAGACTCCGTCATTGTTCTGTCAAATTGCCCAACCTACAACTGACTACCTGCTAGTCCCTCGCCACTCATCGGAAAATCGCGCGTACATTCCTTTTGGCTTTTTCACTCAGGAGGATGTTGTTGCGGACTCCTGCCTTTTCGTTGGTGGCGCTGATTTGTTTCACTTCGGCGTAATGAGTTCGACGATGCATATGTCTTGGGTTCGATGTACATGCGGTCGTCTGAAGAGCGATTTCCGCTATTCTAAAGACATCGTCTACAACAACTTCCCCTGGCCCGATTCGCCCACTGACGCACAAAAGCAAAAAATCGAATCTGCCGCACAAGCAGTGCTTGATGCACGTGCGGGGTTTATGTCGCCTTCGCCCTTGCCCTCACCCCAGCCCTCTCCCGCAAGCGGGAGAGGGAGCAGTCTTGCCGATCTCTACGACCCACTCACTATGCCGCCGGTGTTGGTGAAAGCGCATCAAAAACTCGACGCGGCTGTCGATGCCGCCTACGGAAAACGAACCTTCAAGAACGATGCAGAACGCGTCGCTTTCCTGTTTGAGCTTTATCAGAAATACACCAGCTTGCTGCCTTCTGATTCTGCAAAACCCAAACGGCGCATCACGAAAAAAATATAGACTCTAGCACTGGAGCGGGTTTTCAGGCATTTTGTGCCTGTGATCCGCACCAGTGCTATAGTTTATGCATTATTCGCAGGCATAGCATCTTGCGCTTGCCAAAAGCCTGAAACTGTATGAATATACAGCCATGGAATCATTATTTTCAGCCGCTGTCACGGCACCGCTTGCGCATGTACCTGCATCTGCGCCTGCATCTGCGCCTACTTTTTCGCATCCCCGCGTTTTTCGCATGGGGGATTTTCACCAAGGCGGCATGGCCGTTAGTGGTGAGGAGATTCACAGCGGATTCGATGCGCTCGATTGCGAACTGGTTGGTCGCGGTTGGGCCAAGCCGGGGCTTACTGAAATTCTTTGCAATCACATCGGCATCGGTGAGCTTTCGCTGCTGATGAAGGGGCTCGGTTCTGCCACGAACGCGCCCAGCCCCGGTGAAGCAACGCATTTGCTGTGGATAGTGCCGCACGCACATGCAAACACGCAGTCGTGGATTCCATATGCGCCGGCACTGGCTGAGTGCGGCATCAATCTGGATCATCTGGCCATTGTGCGCACCAACAGCACCGACGATGCGCTATGGGTGGCCGAGCAGGGATTGAAAAGCGGTGCGTGTCGTGCGGTGCTGTTGCGAATGAATGAGGCCTGGTGTAATCCGCTTTCACTGCGCCGTTTGCATCAGGCCGCCATGGCCGGCAACAGCATCTTGTGGCTGATGCGTCCGCTTGAAGCCGCCAGTTCCCCCTCGCCCGCTGGCACACGGATTGTGTTGCAGCCGGAGGATTCGGGGGTGCTGCGTCTGGATTTGCAAAAGCGCCGCGGACTGCCGGCGGGAAAATCGATTCGGCTTGTCACCCGAACACTTGCGTGTCTCGCCCGCGAGCCGCGATTCGTGCGTGCGCCTGCGAATAAAAAATCGACCGGCTGGCTTGAGCAGATTTTGGAGAACAATGTATCGAGCGCCACAGAGAGTTCAGCAAACATTCGCCGACGCTCCTTCACGCGCGACCGCGGGTAAGTGATGGTCGATGATGCTGTGGATTGCTGTTTACCTGCCCAAGTTGTCCCTGCAAGCGCATGCGCGCGGCGCGCTGGGCCACATGCAGGATGTGCCGTTGGTGATCAGCGATGGTGTATCGTCGCGCCCGCACGTGCATGCCGCCAACGCCTGCGCACATGAGGCTGGCATCACCGAGTTAATGCCGGTGGCCGCTGCTCAGGCGCGCGCCGCTACAGTGCTGGTGGTGCCGCGCGAAACGGCAAAAGAGCAAGAAACGTTGCGTGAGATTGCCACCTGGCTTTCACAATTCTCACCCATGGTTTGTGCGGAAAAATCGGGTGCGTCGCTGGAAGTTTCGGCCACGCTGCGTTTGTTCGGCGGCATCGGCGCGCTCGCCAACCGTATTCGTGGCGGCATCATTAAGCTCAGGCTGCATGGAATCATCGGCATCGCCCCCACGCCGCTGGCAGCCTATCTGCTGGCACGCGCTTCTCATGTCATGACAGGTATTCGCATGTGCCGCGAGCCTCAGCAATTGCAGGAACGACTGGCCGATATTCCGCTGGCGCTGTTCGATTGGCCGCACGATATTGTGCAGCCGCTGGGGGCCTTGGGACTGGTGCGTGTGAAGGATTTATTGTCGCAGCCGCGCTCCGGTCTGCGGCGGCGTTTCGGCGATCAGGTACTGACTGATCTGGATCACGCACTCGGCAAATCGGCCGACCCGCGCGAGCCGCATCGGGTGCCGGAAAATTTTTCCAGCCACACCGATCTGTTGTTCGACATCATCGATGCTGAGCGGCTTTTTATTCCAATCAATATGCTGCTGAACCAACTGGAAGGTTTCCTGCGCGCACGAGGAAGTGCGGCCAATGAAATTGTGTTGGATTTGAAGCACAGCAATCGACTAAAAACGTGCCATGAATTCGGCTCGCGCCATCCACTGCGTAATGCACAGGACTGGCAGCGATTGATACGAGAACGCCTGACTGCGAGTCCGTTTCCGGAGGCGGTCGTGGCGCTGAAACTTTCCGCAGTGCGTTTGGTTGCCTTTCAGGAGTTCAACGAAAGCTGGCTGCCCACGACGGACGCGCATCTTGAGAAATGGCAATCACTGATCGAGCGCGTGGCCTCCAGACTCGGGGATAAAGGCGTTTTCAGCATCAGCGAAAGCAGCGACCATCGTCCGGAATATGCGTGGCAGGCCGACAGCGACCGCAGCGTAAAAAAGGCCGCACGCCCGACACAGGATTATCAACGCAAACCGCGACCGTTAGTGCTGCTGACCGAGCCGCGTGTACTGGTGACGATCAGTGGCGCACCGCAACATCATGGCGCCCTGGCGCTATTGGCCGGCCCCGAGCGCATCGATACCGGCTGGTGGGATGGCCGCACGGTGGCGCGTGATTATTTTGTTGCTAAAAATCCTCAGAAAGAAATCTGCTGGATTTTTCGTGATTATCGGCATGGCAAGAAATGGTATTTGCATGGGTATTTTTCGTGAGACTGCCGTATGAAATTATCCTGCGCCGTCCTCCATTGCCTTTCCAACTTCAGCTTCCTGCGCGGCGCTTCGCATGCCGAAGTGCTGGTCGCACGTGCGGCAAAGCTGGGCTATACGGCCATTGCGATCACCGATGAATGTTCGCTCTCGGGCGTGGTGCGCGCCCATGTGGAAGCAAAAGAACACAAGATCAAGCTGATCGTCGGCGCCGAGTTTGCGGTGCACGACGCACCGGCAATAGACCGCCTGATCCTGCTGGCAAAAAGCCGCATCGGGTATGGCGATCTTTGCGAACTCATCACGCTGGCGCGTTCACGTTCGCGCAAAGGCGAATATCAGTTGTTCATTGGCGACCTCGTGAGCGTGACTGATTGCATCGCGATCATCGTCCCGCATACGCGGCATGTTGATGCACAGACTCATAGTGCCGCCATCGCAAAACACTTTGCTGCAACCTGTTGGCTGGGCGTGGCGCTCAGTTATGGGCCAGACGATGAGGGCAAATTTGCGGCACTGGAAGCACTTGCCAACACCTGCAATCTGCCACTGACCGCATGTGACCACATTCAGTTTGCCCGGCGCGAAGATAAGGCGCTTCAGGATGTATTGACCGCAGTGCGCCTCAAGAAGCCGGTTGCCGAATTGGGCACGGCGCTTAACGCCCATGCCGAAAACCACTTGAAGCCGATCAGCCATCTTGCGCGCCGCTACTCGCCGGCAATGATCACCCAGACCCTCGTCATTGCTGCGCAGTGCAAGTTCTCGCTCGATGAACTTCGCTACGAATATCCGCGTGAAGTTGTTCCCGATGGTGAAACGCCAGCGGCTTATTTGCGAAGGCTCACAATGCAGGGTGGCAAGCGACGCTACCCGCAAGGCATACCGGACAAAGTGTGCGCCCTCATCGAGCATGAGCTGTCGATCATTGCCGATTTGCAATACGAGCCCTATTTTTTGACAATTTATGACATCGTTAAATTTGCACAGGATGAAAAAATTCTATGTCAGGGACGCGGGTCGGCGGCTAATTCTGCCGTTTGCTATTGCCTGGGCATTACCGAGGTAAATCCTGAACATATGCAGTTACTGTTTGAGCGCTTCATGTCGCGTGAGCGCAACGAGCCACCGGATATCGATGTCGATTTTGAACACGAGCGTCGCGAAGAGGTGATGCAGTACATCTATAAAAAATATGGGCGGGACCGTACTGCGCTGACGGCTGCGGTCTCGACTTATCGACCCAAAGGTGCGATACGCGATGTCGGTAAGGCGCTGGGGATGACGCTATCGCAGGTGGATGCCTTATCCAAAACGATTGTCTGGTGGGATGGCAGTACTGTTGCACCAGAGCGGTTGATTGAGGCGGGATTTGATCCCGAAGCGCCGCGCATGCAAGCGCTGATGCTGCTGACTGAGACATTGATCAGTTTCCCGCGTCACTTGTCCCAACATTCCGGCGGCTTCGTCATCGCGCGCGACAAATTGACGAGATTGGTGCCAATTGAAAATGCGGCCATGCCGGACCGCACTGTGATCCAGTGGGACAAGGATGACCTCGATGCACTGGGATTGTTGAAGGTGGATGTGCTGGCGCTGGGCATGCTGACGGCGATCAGGAAAACATTGGACATCATCAGTCAGTGGCGCGGTGAGCTGATGACCATGCAGGATGTTCCCCGCGAGGATGCGGCCACCTACCAGATGATCCAGCGTGCCGACACCATCGGCGTATTTCAGATCGAGTCGCGCGCACAGATGAGCATGCTGCCCCGGTTGAAGCCTGAAAATTATTACGATCTGGTCATCGAAGTAGCCATCGTCCGACCGGGCCCGATTCAGGGCGGCATGGTGCATCCTTACTTAAAGCGCCGCAATGGCGAAGAGGCGGTAATTTATCCGAGCATGGCGGTGGAGATGGTGCTCAAACGCACACTCGGCGTGCCGATTTTTCAGGAGCAGGTGATGCAATTGGCGATGGTGGCCGCCAGTTTTACGGCTGGTGAAGCCGATAAATTACGACGCGCCATGGCCGCATGGAAACGTAAAGGCGGCCTCGATAAATTTCGCGATAAGCTGATCAATGGCATGCTTGCCAATGGCTATAAAGAAGAATTTGCCGAGCGACTCTACAGGCAGATGCAGGGTTTCGGCGAATACGGATTTCCGGAATCGCACGCGGCCAGTTTCGCACTGTTGGTTTACATTTCCTGCTGGCTTAAATGTCATCACCCCGCTGCGTTTACGTGCGGCTTGCTTAACTCGCAGCCGCTGGGGTTTTATTCCCCCGCGCAGTTGGTACAAGACGCGCAGCGTCATGGCGTGATAGTGCTGCCGCTTGACGTAATGATCAGCGAACAAAACTGTGTGCTGGCAGGCCAATTGGAAAATCCGCAGATTCGTCTGGGCCTGAGAATGGTTAGCCAGTTAGGAATAACATCGGCAGAACGTATTGTCGCCGCGCGCGCAGAAGCCACCTTCATCGATATCGCCGATCTGCAACGACGTGCCGAATTATCGCAACGGGAAATCGAGGCTCTTGCTTCCGCCGATGCGTTCCACACATTGGTCGGTAATCGTCGAAAAGCGCTGTGGGAAGCGCTTGGTCTGGAACGCGATACCAAACTTTTCGCGGCCCCAAACGACACAACTGTCGCCACGTTACGCGTGCCCACCGAAGCCGACAACATCTTCGCTGACTTTGCGAGTGTTGGATTAAGTCTGCGCCGTCACCCACTGGCGTTGTTGCGCCCGGCACTTGCCGCGCAACGCATCCGCAGTGCTGAAGAGGTGAAGAACGCCCGTCACGGCCAACTGATTCGCACCACCGGTCTGGTTACCTGTCGTCAACGCCCAGGAACTGCCAAAGGCACCACTTTTGTCACCCTCGAAGATGAGACCGGCTACGTGAACGTGGTGGTATGGTCGCATCTGGCCGACCGGCAAAGAAATCCGCTAGTGCTGGCGCGGCTACTGTGCGTGGCTGGGCGTGTCGAGCGAAAGGGGGAAGTGGTGCATCTAATTGCCGGCAAATTGATCGACCAGACAGCGATGCTTGGTGAGCTGGAATTCAGCACCCGGGAATTTCATTAGGGTTGTTGCGCACAAATGTTGAAATTGGCAAACTCAAGCACCGGCGCGCCTCTCAGAGCATTTGCTGCCTGAGACACCCGCCAATTCTGGAGTTTATCGATCTATGCTTATGATGAAATTCAAGCGTGCCGCTTGATTGAATCCGCAATCGTTGTCACCAGTTGATCAATATGGCTTGTCTCCACGATGTACGGCGGGCTCAACACCAGATTTTCACCCGCGATGCGCAGCAGCACGCCGCGTTCAAAACAATCCAGGAAAATATCGTAGGCGCGCTTGCCCGGCGTGCCGGCAATGCTCGCAAGTTCCACCGCACCGGCCAACCCAAGGCTGCGGATGCCAATCACATTCGGCAATCCTTTGAAGGTGCTGTGCATCGCGTCACCCAGCACTTTGCCCATTTCGCCTGCGCGCGCGAAGAGGTTTTCTTCTTTAAACAAATCCAGCGTGGCGATCGCCGCTGCACACGCAACCGGGTGGCCTGAGTAAGTGTAGCCGTGAAAAAACTCGATGGCGTGATCGGGGCTTTTTTCGGTGGATTTCATCATCGAATCGTAAATATGATCGCGACAAATCACCCCACCCAATGGAATCACGCCGTTGGTCACGCACTTGGCAAAATTGAGCATATCCGGCACGACACCATAAAAATCCGCGCCAAAATTGGTTCCCATGCGCCCAAACCCGGTGATGACCTCATCGAAGATCAGCAGAATGCCGTGCTTGTCGCAAATCTCGCGCAGGCGTTTCAGATAGCCCTTTGGCGGCACATACCAGCCTGCACTGCCCGCCACCGGCTCGACCATAACGGCGGCAATGTTACTGGGGTCGTGCAACGGCAGGATGCGCTGTTCAAGTTCCAGCAGCGGGTCTTCTTTCCACTCAGGTTCAACACCGTTAATGAAGGCGTGGTTAACCGGATCGTGAATAAATCGCAGGTGATCCACCCTGGGCAAAAACGCGGTGCCAAACACTTTGCGATTGGCCGGAATGCCACCCACGCTCATGCCGCCAAATCCGGCACCGTGGTAGCCGCGCTCACGACCGATAAAAACGTTGCGATGCCCTTCCCCGCGTGCGCGGTGGTAGGCGAGCGCTACTTTCATCGATGTGTCCGCCGCCTCGCTGCCGGAGTTACAAAACAGCACCTTATTCAGATCGCCCGGGGCCAGTGCCGCGATCATCTGGGCGGCTTTAAACGCTTTGTCGTTGCCGACTTGAAACGCGGTTGCGTAATCAAGTGTATCGAGTTGTGCCTTGATGGCTTCGTTGATCGGTTTGCGGTTATGCCCGGCCCCCACGCACCAGAGGCTCGACACCCCATCGAGGACTTTGCGGCCGTCGTCGGTGGTAAACGTCATGCCACTGGCGGCGACGAAGACGCGCGGATGTTCGCGGAAGTGGCGGTTAGGCGTGAAAGGCAACCAATGGTTGTCCATTTGCATGTTTTCTTTGGCCATGGCACTTTCTCCTTGTTCTATTGAGCGGGTGGCGGTAATCGCTGTAATAGCATAGCCGCTTTGCGATTACGCGAACAAACCGCACCAGAATCGCTGGTGGACGGGAACTACGTCGGCATGCTGTTGATCTCAGACGCGCCTGGTGTGAAAAACGCGCCGCCCTCCCGCATAATTACGCCAATGCTCCAAACCCGTAGCTTCACCATTCATCTGACCGCGCCGACGATCACGTCAATTTATCTGCGCGAGCCGCAAGCACGCACCCTGCACCGCATCGCCGTTGGCCTCGCTTTGTCGCTTTGCATTCACGTGCTGTTACTCGTTTTTGCCCCAAAACTCGACATCGCGCAGGCACCAGTCGGCGGTACGCAGGGGCCATTGGTGGTGCGCCTTACCGATCCGACCAAAGCCGCGCCGCCGAGTGCCCCGGAGGCAACACCACAGCCTGCCCCACGCCCGCCCGCTGCCCGGTTACCGCGCCTGATGACGGCACCGAGTCCCACGCCGCAAAGCACGCCGCTGCTGGCCGAACCGCGCGCGCCGGCTCGAACGGTTGAGTCCGAGCCAAATGATTTTATGAGCATGATTATTGCCAAACGCGCGCAGCGTGCAGCAGCTGAGGCGGCAGCGGGCGGACGCGGGCGCGAGCCATCTCAGGATGAAATCGCCATGGCCAATATCAACCGTAACGCGCGATCGCTCACACAACGCGACGGCACCAGCGGCGTGTTTCAAATATTGAGCAAAGGCCATCGCGCGGCGCAGTTTTCATTCAATGGCTGGACGGGGGATCGCAGTAACAGCCGCCGCGATGTGATTGAGGTCGATGCGGGGCTGAACGGCAATATTGAAATCGCCATCATTCGCCGCATGATCGAGCTCATCCGCACCCACTACAAAGGCGATTTCAATTGGGATTCCCGCCGTCTCGGTCGAGTGGTGGTGCTGTCGGCGCGGGTGGAAGACACGACGGGGCTTGAGGAATTCATGATGCGGGAGTTTTTCTAGCGCCTCAACTGACTTCGTGTTGCCCGTTTTCAACCGGGCTGCAACGCGATTCAACAACTGCTGGCACAAGCTGACTTGACACACCAGGCAATGACCGCACACAATATAGTTCTTATACGAACTAAAATGATATTGGCGCAAATTGACCTATTTTGTAATTTACGCTGTCTCACTTCGACAATCATGCAAAAAAAACGCTTCATACCTCTCGTTCGCGCGCTGATCGAATGCGCACAAAGTTTTGAGCGCCGCTCCGGCATGCACGTGCGCGAGTTGGGCCTGACGCCTGCGCAATTTGACATCATCGCGACGCTCGGCAATACGCAGGGCATGAGCTGCAAGGAACTAGGCGAAAAAACGCTCATCACCAAAGGCACGATGACGGGCGTGCTGGATCGCCTTCAGCAGAAAGGCCTGCTTAGCCGCCATGATTCGCCCGAGGACGGTCGTAGCTGGATTACCAAACTCACCCGCAAAGGGCAGGCCTTGTTCGACGAAATCTTCCCCGCGCATCTGGCGCACCTGGCCCCGATGTTTGCGGGGTTCAGCGACGCTGAACTGGACGCCATGCGCGACCAACTCAATCGCCTGCGCGCGGCGTTTGAATCGGCGAATGCGAATAATGCTGGGAGCACGCAATGAACGCACCACGATATACGAGTGTTGCAATCGGCCTGCACTGGCTGATTGGCCTGATGATTCTTATCTCGTTGGGCGTTGGCTTGTATATGGTTGATCTGAAACTATCGCCCACCAAGTTGCAGCTTTATTCGTGGCATAAATGGGCGGGCGTGACAATTTTTATGCTAGTGCTTATTCGCTGTATATGGCGGATCACGCATCCGGCGCCGCCATTACCTGACGATATGCCGCGCTGGCAGCGCATCGTTGCCGAATCCACGCATTACGTGCTGTACGCATTGATGATCGCCATTCCGCTCACCGGCTGGCTGATGAGTTCTGCGAAAGGATTTCAGACCGTCTATTTCGGCGTGCTGCCGATTCCAGACCTGCTGGACAAGAACAAGGAGCTTGGCGAAACCCTGAACATAGCTCACACGTACTTGAATTACACGATGATCGGCATCCTCCTCGCGCACATCGGCGCGGCGCTGAAACACCACTTCATCGAAAAAGACGACATCCTGCGGCGCATGCTGCCGTCGCGTCAACAATAACCCTGATTTTCACCTACCCAGACTGACCACTATGAAATTTCCATCTCCCGTTTTTGCCGTGCTCAGCATCGCCCTTGCCGCCAGCAGTGCGCAGGCAATTGAGTACAACAGCGTTTTGGCTGACAAATCCACACTTTCCTTCACGTCCCGCCAGATGGGCGTGCCCGTGCAAGGTAGCTTTCCAAAATTCACCACAACGGTCGCGTTTGATCCTGCCAAACCGGAAGCCGCCAAAGTCCTACTCAGCATCGATCTGGCTACCATCGACGCCGGGTCAAAGGATGCCAACGATGAAGTCGTCGGCAAGCAATGGTTCAACGTGAGAATATTTCCTGCAGCGACATTCACATCGAGCGCCGTGAAGGCTATCGGTGGCGGCCGTTATGAAGTCACAGGCCCGCTGATGATCAAAGGCAAATCCGTGCCCGTCACGGCGGCGTTTACCTTCAAAACCGAAGGCACCAATGGCGTGTTCGACGGCGGCTTTACGATGAAGCGCATCGACTTCGCCATCGGCGAAGGCCCGTGGGCTGATGTCTCGACCGTCGCCAACGAAATCCAGGTGAAATTCCGGGTGGTTGCTACTGCCGCGCCCGCAGCACCGACTATGCCTGCCACCCCTACCAAGGCACCCGCAAAATCCAAGTAAGTCCAACACCCACTTTTAACCAAAGGAGTATTACCATGAAACGCATCGCCATTCTCGCTCTCACCGCCGGTCTCGGCCTTCCCGCATTTGCCGCGCCTGAAACTTATGTCGTTGAAGGCACCCACACCTACCCAAGCTTCTCTTACACGCACTTTGGCTACTCGACGCAGCAAAGCAGATTTGACAAAACGACCGGCAAGATCACCATCGACCGCGCTGCCAAAATTGGCTCACTCGATGTCAGCATCGACGCCAAATCGGTCAACACAGGCTATGAAGTATTCAACGGCCACCTCAAGGGCGACGGCTATTTTGATGTCGAAAAATTTCCGACGATCACGTTCAAGTCGAACACGTTCAAATTTGACG
>JAYURJ010000116.1:0-13170 GCA_043756275.1 Betaproteobacteria bacterium
AATCAGGTGCGACGCGTTTTCGATAATCTGAAAGCCGTGTGCGAGGCCGCTGGCGGGTCGCTCAACGATCTGGTGAAGGTAAACGTATTTCTGCTTGACCTCGGCAATTTTTCGAAGGTCAATGAAATCATGGCGACCTATATCAGCGAGCCCTATCCTGCACGCGCGGCAGTGGGGGTGTCGGCGCTGCCGCGAGGCGCGCAGGTGGAGATTGAAGGCGTGATGGTGTTGGTATCGACCGGCCAGAACGGTGCCTGAATAAGCGCGACGTTTGGCCGGCTCCTCTCCCCAAAAAACAAAACGACACGCCGCCCCCAAACCGGGGGCAGCGGCGAAACCGCTTTCGGCCAGACTCGCAAAACTGGATCTGCGCGACGACTGGGACTTTGCGCTGCATCTGCCGATTCGTTATGAAGATGAAACACGGTTGACCCGCGTTATTGATGCGCAAGTCGGTGTGCCATGCCAGTTGGAAGCCGAAATCGTTCATGCCGAAATTACTTACCGCCCACGCCGCCAATTGGTGGTGCAGGCCCGAGATGGTAACGACATCATTTACATGCGGTTCCTGAACTTTTACGGCAGTCAGGTCAAACAACTTGCACCCGGCAAGCGGGTGCGTCTATTCGGTGAAGTGCGTCAGGGTTTTTTTGGTGCCGAGATGGTGCACCCGCGCTATCACATGGTGAGCGAGGGAGACCCGGTGCCTGAAGCGCTGACGCCGGTGTATTCGACTACCGCCGGTCTTTCGCAAATACAGTTGAGGCGTTTGATTGATCGCGCGCTCGCAAGCCTGGAAAGTAATCATCAGCTCGATGATGCATTGCCAGAACCGGTGCGAAGAAAACTCACGCTCCCGGACTTCACACCAAGCATGCTGACCCTGCATCGTCCGCCACCAGATGCATCGCTGGCCAGTCTGGCCGAGCGCACTCATCCGGCATGGCGGCGCATCAAGTTTGATGAATTGCTTGCGCAACAATTGGCGATGAAGAAAGCGCGTGCAGCGCGCGATGCCAAGACCGCACCAAAATTGATCACCAAAAATAAACTCACCGATGCGTTCAAGAAATCACTGCCCTTCGCCTTGACACAAGCGCAATTGCGCGCCTGGCGGGAAATCGCCATTGATCTTGCCGCTCCACACCCGATGCAGCGCTTGTTGCAGGGCGACGTGGGCAGCGGCAAGACAGTCGTTTCCGCACTTGCCGCCGCACAGGCCATCGACAATGGCTATCAAGCCGCATTGATGGCACCGACCGAGATTCTGGCTGAGCAGCATTATCGAAAATTGTCCGCCCTGCTGTTGCCGCTGGGCGTCACCTTGACGTGGCTCACCGGGAGTTTGAAAGTAAAAGAAAAGCGCGTGGCGCTCGAAGAGATTGCGTCAGGCAAAACGCAGCTTGCCATCGGTACGCACGCACTGTTTCAGGATAGTGTGTCGTTCGCGAAGCTAGGCCTCGCCATCATTGATGAGCAGCATCGCTTTGGCGTGGGCCAGCGATTGGCCTTGCGCGAAAAAGGCAAAACCGGCAGCGAACCGGCTGAGCCGCATCATTTGATGATGAGCGCGACACCGATCCCGCGCACATTGTCGATGAGTTATTTCGCGGATCTTGATGTCTCGGTCATTGATGAGCTTCCGCCAGGCCGCACGCCAATCGTTACAAAACTGGTTTCCAATTCGCGGCGCGATGAAATCATCGAGCGGGTCAGCCGCGCCTGTGGTGAGGGCGCTCAGGTGTATTGGGTGTGCCCGCTGATTGAGGAATCTGAAACCCTGCAATTGAAGACCGCAGTTGAAACACTGGAAGCGCTGACGCTTGCGTTACCCACGCTCAATGTGGGCCTGGTGCATGGCCGCATGAAGGCAGCGGAAAAACAAGAGGTGATGGCGCGCTTTCTTGCCAATGACATACAGCTACTTGTCGCAACCACGGTCATTGAAGTTGGTGTCGATGTTGCCAATGCGACGCTGATGGTGATTGAGCACGTCGAGCGTATGGGGCTGGCACAATTGCACCAGTTGCGCGGACGTGTTGGACGCGGGGCCAAGCAGAGTACCTGCGTACTGCTGTACCAAAACCCAGTGGGCGAAATAGCGCGTGCGCGACTGAAAGTGATTTTCGAAACGACGGACGGCTTTGAAATTGCACGACAGGATTTATTGATTCGCGGTCCCGGCGAGCATTTGGGCGCGCGTCAATCGGGCGCGCCGTTGCTGCGTTTTGCCGACATCGAGCGCGACGTTGATCTGCTCGAAGCCGCCCGCGATGCGGCCACGTGGATGTTAAAACACGCGCCACAGAATGCGGAACAACATCTGGCGCGATGGCTCGGCTCACGGCAGCATTATCTAAAAACATGAGAACACTACGATTATTAAAGTTGGGCGCATGGCGGGCAGCACCGCCTGCGCATCCACATCCCTTGCACGTGTGGCTGACTTCGCGCGATTCGCTGACGGCGCGACTCAAAACCCAAGTGAATAATTTTAATTTAGTGAGGCTCAAGCAATCGGCGCAGTTGCCCAATGTTGACGAACGGCGTGAACTGGGCTTACGTCGCGGCGAGCATGCCGTGGTGCGTGAAGTGCTGTTGCGTGACAGCGAACGTGTGCTGGTTTTTGCGCACAGCATCGCATCGCGTCGCGATCTGCGCGGCGCTTGGCGTGGGCTCTCGCGTCTGGGTTCCCGTCCGCTAGCCGAAATGTTGTTTAACGACCCGACGGTCGTGCGCTTGCCGATTGAGTATCGCAGGATCGATGCGCGGCATCCGCTTTATCGGCGTGCACAGCAGGTCGCGCCGCTGCGCATGACCTCTGCCTGGGCGCGCCGTAGTGTGTTTCTGAAGCTGGGACGACCATTACTCGTCACGGAAGTATTCCTGGCGACTATGCGTTCGCTCTAATTAATTTCAATCGTCGACATCACCCGTCATCAGGCAACAGCGAATGAATCCTCCAAAAATAAAAATTTGCTGCATCAGTACCGTCATAGAAGCTCAACTTGCTATTTCTTGCGGGGCATCCGCGGTGGGCCTGGTGTCAGCCATGCCTAGTGGGCCTGGCGTTATCGACGAAGACCTGATCGCCGAAATCATCCGCTCAGTGCCGCCGCCCATTGCCACTTTTTTACTCACCTCCCGCCAGCAAGCGGAGGCCATCATCGATCAGCAACAGCGTTGTCGGCCCAATACCTTGCAACTGGTCGATTCGGTCGCTGAGGATGAGTTGATCCGCTTGCGGCGTGCTTTGCCGGGCATTGCGCTGGTGCAGGTCATTCATGTCACCGGGCTGGAATCAATTGATGAAGCATGCGCTGTCGCCCCGCATGTCGATGCGATCCTGCTCGATTCCGGCAACCAGAAACTTGGCATCAAAGAACTTGGTGGCACTGGTCGCACGCACGATTGGACCATCAGTCGCACGATTCGCGAGCGCTGTGGCAAACCGCTATTCCTTGCCGGTGGGCTGAAAACGGAAAACGTACGCAATGCCATCAACGAAGTACAACCATTCGGACTCGATCTTTGCAGCAGCGCGCGGACAGATGACAAGCTCGACGAGGCAAAACTGCGCGCATTTTTTGTGGCTGCGAGACAATAGCTGCATGATCCATCAGTTAAAGCAGTACGTCGCGTTAACGCGGCTCAATCGTCCCATCGGCGTTCTGCTTTTGTTATGGCCGACTCTGTGGGCGTTGTGGATTGCCTCCGATGGTCGTCCAAACACCACGATTCTCGCGGTATTTGTTTTTGGCACCATCCTGATGCGCTCAGCCGGCTGCGCGATAAACGATGTCGCCGACCGCGATTTTGATGCGTACGTCAAGCGCACCGCTGATCGCCCGCTCGCCGCGAAAAAAATTTCCATGAAAGAGGCATTGGCCGTCGGTGGCGTATTGGCCTTGGCGGCGTTTCTGCTCGTGGTGATTTTCCTTAATCGGCTCACGCTTTATTTGTCATTCGCGGCGCTATTTCTCGCCGTGAGCTACCCATTCACCAAGCGTTTCTTCGCCATACCGCAGGCTTATCTGGGCATCGCGTTTGGCTTTGGTATTCCGATGGCGTTCGCAGCAGAGACGGACGCTGTTCCCGCGCTGGCGTGGTGGATGTTGATTGCAAATATGTTCTGGACCATTGCCTACGACACCGAATACGCGATGGTGGATCGCGATGACGACGTGAAAATCGGCATTAAGACCAGCGCGATATTGTTTGGTAAATACGATGTCGCCATCGTGATGTTTTGCTACCTCGTCATGCTGGCCATCCTGACCGGCATCGGTAAAGTGATTGGCTTGGGGTGGCCTTATTTTACGGGCATGTCTTTTGCGTGTGGTGTCGCGTTATTTCATTATTCGCTGATCCAAAAACGCGAACGCGACCAATGCTTCAAAGCGTTTTTGCATAACAACTGGTTGGGTTTTTCAATTTTTTGTGGCTTGATGTTCGATTACGCACTACGTACGTAAATATCGCATTCATTTTCATCCCGACAAAGCAACTATTCAACCTGACCGCCGCACCGACATGTTGAACGCCAACCTGCCACACTTTCATTTATCCGCCAGTAGGCGCTTCCACGTTGTAGTTTGTTGATTTCGTATCCCGCCTCTCCGAGGCCTTCACGGTAATTTTCTCTCGCGTTACCGTCGGTGCCGTCGGGACGGCACATGTATCCCAGGTCGTGACCACGCATTTGGCCAACGCATCGACACCGTTCAGCTTTTGACACTTTTCTTCGCGCCTAT
The DNA here is from genome assembly GCA_043756275.1 of Betaproteobacteria bacterium. GTDB lineage: Bacteria > Pseudomonadota > Gammaproteobacteria > Burkholderiales > Usitatibacteraceae > UKL13-2. Next base: position 4,755 of record JAYURJ010000116.1, read on the forward strand.
TGCGGTCCTCGGCATCAAAGCACAGCATTGCCAGCGGCTTGCTTGCCCGCAACAGCTGCCCGGGATGGACCAGGCGAAGCAAGCCATTTTTATTTTCAAGACGAATGAAGCGCTCTGCGAATCCCGCGTCCATCTTGCCGTTGGTCATGTTCAGAAAATAGTCGGGCGACTTGTACCGATTAAGATCCTTGGTATTCTTGTTGTAGCTGCCATGATACCCGGGCGCTATATGCACGCGGCTGTTCTGCCGCGTATTGGCAGGCAACGCCGCCGAGAAACATGTTTGCACACGCTGACGAGCAGCGGCCCAGCACAACGGTATTGAGTTTGCGTTTGCGGATGTCCTCGCCAATCTTGCGCCCAGCGAGCGAATCGCCACCGCTGGGATCGTGAAAAACGATGGTATCGATCTTGCCGTCGAAGCTGATCCTCGCTTCCTCCCACACATCCCAATCCGTGCGCACTACGCCGCCGCCAAGATAGAGATATGGTGCATCGACGTAGAAGGTCATGGCCGACACGTGTGGCGCAATCATGCATATCGCGAGTATCACCAGACGAGCCATTGACGTAGTGAATTTCATTTATGCGGTTACCCTCAACATGATCTTGCCAATATGCGTACTCGATTCCATCAACTTGTGTGCCTCAACAATCTCTTCCAGCGCAAATGTTTTGTAAATCACCGGCTTCACTTTTTTTGCTTCCAGCAGTGGCCAGATTTTGTCATTTAGCGACATGGCAATCGCCGCTTTTTGCGCATCCGGTCGCGCGCGCAATGTTGAGCCGGTGATGGTTTGGCGCTTCATCATCAGCGGGCGGAAATCCACTTCCGCTTTGCCGCCTTCCAGGAATGCAATAAAACAATAACGGCCTTCAAGGGCGAGGGAACGCAGATTTTTCTCAATGTAGCTGCCACCGACCATATCGAGGATCACGTTTACGCCCTTCTTTTGCGTGATGGCAAAAATCTCATTGGCCCATTCCTGCGTTTTGTAATTAAAGACGTGATCAGCGCCAATGTGCTTGCAAAACGCGGCTTTCTCATCGTTGCCGACGGTCGTGAATACGGTGGCGCCAAACGCCTTGGCGAGCTGGATGGCGGTGAGGCCGATGCCGGACGAGCCGCCGTGGACCAGAAATGATTCGCCCGGTGCAAGGCGACAGGTATCAAACACGTTCACCCAAACGGTAAAAAAATTCTCCGGCACACCTGCCGCCTCAAGCATCGACAACCCACGCGGAACCGGCAGGCAATGCGCAGCTGGTGCTACGCAAAATTCTGCGTAGCCACCGCCGGGCGTGAGCGCACAAACTTTATCGCCCACTTTCCATTGCGACACAGCAGCGCCGACTACGGCGAGGATGCCCGACACTTCCAATCCCATGATGGCTGATGCGCCGGGCGGTGGCGCGTAAGTGCCGGATCGCTGAAGGACATCAGGCCGATTCACGCCCGCGAATTCGACCTTGATCAGCACATCATGGTCGCCAACGGTCGGCAGTGGGCCGGTTACGATGTGCATCACATCAGCCGCACCTGACGCGGATGTGGCAACGTATTTCATGTTCATTGGAAGCGACGTTGATGCAGTGGTCATAATGTTTCCCGGTTGAGTTGAATCGCGTTTGCAGTTTGTGGTTAGTGATTAGTTATTCCAGAGCCATGCAGCGCCACGAACACCGCTTGCATCACCAAATTTTGGCGGCACTAGACGCGTGGCGACATGATCGCTGAGGATATATTTTGTCCAGATTTTTGGCACCGACGCATACCAGCGCGGTACGTTCGATAAGCCGCCGCCAAGCACGATTACATCGGGGTCAATCACGTTGATGATAGTGGCCAGACTGCGTGCCAAGCGATCTTCGAAGGCAATAAGGGCGGCCTCACACGCGGCGTCATGCGCAGCGTTGGCGACGATGTCGGGTGCAGTGTATGTGCGGCCGGTGGCATCATTAAAATGTGTTGCCAGCGCCGGTCCGGAAAGCCAAGTTTCGATGCAGCCACGCCGTCCGCAATAGCAGAGATTGCCCGGCAGCTCGGTGGCTGTTGGCCACGGCAACGGATTGTGTCCCCATTCGCCGGCAATGGCGTTGGCGCCAGTCACGAGTTGGCCATTGATGCAAATGCCACCGCCGGTGCCGGTGCCGAGAATGACGCCGAATACACTTGCAGCACCCGCGGCTGCGCCGTCGGTGGCTTCTGACAGCGTAAAACAATTGGCATCATTTTCGATGCGTACTTTCCGGCCAAGTGCCGCCTGAAGATCATCGACCAGCGCTTCACCGTTCAGGCAGGTCGAGTTTGCATTTTTGATTTTGCCCGCGTTCGGCGCGGGCGCGCGCGAAATCGCGCCCGGGGTGGCGATGCCGACCGTGCCATGCTCACCAAGTGCGCTCTCAGCGTCATTGACGAGCATCACGACGGCAGCCAGCGTTTGGCGATAGCCGCCGTGCGGTGTCGCCACACGGTAACGATAGCGCTCTGCGCCAGATTCATCGAGCGCCACAATTTCGATTTTGGTGCCGCCCAAATCGATGCCAAGCCGGATCATGCCGTCGTCCCTGTTTGTGTCGCAAATATGCGATTATGCAGCGAGACATTCACCAACAGTCAGGACGCAGCGCATGGCCAAGAAATCTGATGACATCAAAACGGTCCGTCCGATCATCGCGAACGGCAAAACGAGGCTCGTCGACATCGACACGCGATCCACATGCAGTTTCAACGGCGACAAAGCGGCGACCGTCGCCATCCATGCGCAACTAAATGCCCAGCTCGTCGAATTGCAGCAACTGCTCTACGCCGGGCATAAGCACAAAGTGCTCGTGGTCTTTCAGGCGATGGATACCGGTGGCAAGGATGGTGTTATTCGCAAAGTATTTTCCGGCATCAATCCGACCGGCATTCATGTAGCCAGCTTCAAAGCACCGACATCGGTAGAGCTTGATCACGATTATTTGTGGCGCGTGCATCAGCGCGTCCCGGCTAAGGGCGAGCTGGTGGTGTTTAACCGCAGCCACTACGAAGATGTGCTGATCACCCGTGTCGAAGGCTGGATTGACGACCGCACCGCCAAGCGGCGTTTTCGTCAGATCAACGATTTCGAGGCGATGCTGGTCGAAGAAGGGACGATCATCGTCAAATTTTTCCTGCACATTTCCAAGGACGAACAAAAACAACGGCTGCAGGATCGGCTCGACGATTCGGCAAAGAACTGGAAATTCAATCTCGGCGATTTAACCGCACGCGAAAAATGGGACGATTATCAACGCGTTTATGAAGAGGCAATCAATGCCACCTCGAGCCAGCATGCGCCCTGGTATATCGTGCCCGCCGACCGCAACTGGGTGCGCGATTTGTATGTGTGTTCGGTGCTGGTCAATATGCTCAGTAACCTGAAAATGCAGTACCCCGATCCACCGGCCGGGCTCGATAAAGTGGTGCTCAAATAGCTGCATTTGCGGCACTGCACAAGTGCGCTAACTCATTGTGTTAAAATAAAAAATTCTTTGTTAATGGTTTAATCGGGTTACTGCACAGATGCCTATCTACGCGTACAAATGTTCGTCTTGTGGACACACCACGGATGCCTTGCAAAAAATGAGTGATGCGCCGCTCACGGTGTGCTCCGCGTGCGGCCAGGCCACGTTCGCCAAACAGTTGACGGCACCACAATTCCAATTAAAAGGCAGCGGCTGGTACGTGACCGATTTCCGCGATGGCAAAAAGCCTGGCAGCGACGTGAACGCCGATGCAGGAACAGCCGACACCAAAGCAACTGACGGCGCGGATACGAAGCCAGAGACGAAAACCGATACCAAATCCGACACGGTTGCTGCCCCGGCATCATCGACAGCAACCCCACCAACGCCAGCCGCCGCCCCTGCCGCCGCCGCGCCTGCCGTTGCGGCACCGGCTAAGTAAGCAAGAAAGAGCCAGCCCGTGCGCAAATATCTGATTGCAGGTCTATTGGTTTGGATACCGCTGGTGATTACCGGCTGGGTATTAAAGCTGCTCATCGATTTGATGGATCAGTCGCTGTTGTTGTTGCCGGGACGGTTCCAGACCGATGCCTGGCTGGGGTTTCACGTGCCCGGCATGGGCGTGTTCCTGACGGTCGCGATCGTGTTGACAACGGGCGTGATCGCGGCGAATTTCTTCGGCAACAAACTGCTCAATTGGTGGCATTCCGTACTGCAACGCATTCCAATCGTGCGCTCGATCTACGGCGGCGTAAAACAAATTTCCGACACGCTGTTTTCACCCGAGGGCAAGGCCTTCCGCAAAGCCGTGCTGGTGCGCTATCCGCAGCACGACACCTGGACGGTCGCGCTACTTACGGGCGAGCCGCAGCATGAAGTTACCGACCACCTCGGCTTTGAGTATTACTCGGTATTCGTCCCCACCACGCCCAACATTACGGCGGGATTTTTTCTGTTGGTGCAAAAATCCGAAGTGCGTCCGCTCAACATGAGTGTTGATGAAGCACTGAAATATATTATTTCCATGGGTGTCGCCGAACCGCAGCGACCCAATCACCGCAACGGCGCCGAGATGAAAACATCCGGCACCGACCCCAATCGACAGCCGTAGCTGGCGTTCGTGTTCGTCTCCGCCCGCTGCGGCATCGCAAAAAAATAACTCATCCTGTCATTTCGAATCCGGTTTTACCGGGGTGAAATCTGCTTTTCATTTGGCGACGGCACTGCAACCGCAGTTTTCCTGCCGCACATGTAAGCGTGAAATGACAGCACTGACAACATCGTTGGAAAATATTCGGGAACCACTGTGAGAACAAACTACTGCGGCTTTATCGACAAGCAATACCTTGGCCAACAAGTCACGCTATTCGGCTGGGCGCATCGGCGGCGCGACCACGGCGGCGTGATCTTTATCGATCTGCGCGACCGTGAAGGATTGGTGCAGGTGGTGATTGATCCAGACACGCCGGACGCATTTCAAACGGCAGACAAGACCCGCAGCGAATTCGTGCTGAAAGTTATTGGCACGGTGCGACCACGGCCCGAGGGCACGACCAACGCCAACTTGAACAGCGGCGAAATCGAAGTGTTCGCGTCATCAGTGGAAGTGCTGAATACGGCGCTGACGCCACCATTCATGATCGACGATGAAAATGTGAACGAGGAGGTTCGGCTCAAGTATCGCTACATCGATTTGCGTCGCGAGACCATGCAAAAAAATCTGCGTATGCGATATCGCATTGCGATGGCGGTGCGCCAATATCTGGACGCGCAGGGTTTTATCGATATTGAAACGCCGGTGCTGTACAAATCCACGCCGGAAGGTGCACGTGAATTTTTGGTGCCATCGCGTATGCACGACGGCCAGTTCTATGCGCTGCCGCAAAGCCCCCAGTTATTCAAGCAACTGCTGATGGTGTCGGGCTTTGATCGCTATTACCAGATCGTTAAATGTTTCCGTGATGAAGATCTCAGAGCTGATCGTCAACCCGAATTTACGCAGATCGATATCGAGACCTCGTTCCTGAACGAGCGCGAAATTCAGGACATCATGGAAGGTCTCGTGAAAGCAATGTGGAAAGCGGGCGTCGGTGTTGATCTGCCCGATTTTCCGCGCATCACGTACGCCGAGGCGATGTCAAAATATGGTTCCGACAAACCTGATCTGCGCGTAAAACTTGAGCTCACCGAACTCACCGACATCGTCAAGGATTCCGGTTTCAAAGTGTTCGTCGACGCGGCCAATGCAAAAAATGGCAAGGTTGCCGCACTCTGTTTGCCCACCGGCAACGCAATGTTTGCGAGGAAGGAACTTGATGACCTCGCCACCTTCGCTGCGATCTACGGCGCAAAAGGATTGGCGTATATCAAGATCAACGACGCATCCAAACTCAACGCTGAAGGTTTGCAATCGCCCATCGTCAAATTTTTCTCCGAAGAAACGCTCGGCAAAATTCTTGCGGCTTGCAACGCCAAAACTGGCGACATCATTTTCTTCTGCGCCGATAAAACCAAAGTGGTTTACGACACCTTGGGCGCACTGCGTTCCAAGCTCGGTCACGCCAAAGGCTATGCAGAAGGCGGCTACAAACCGGTGTGGGTGGTTGATTTTCCGGCGTACGATTTCGACGAGGAAAACAATCGCTACGTCTCCGCGCATCATCCGTTCACCGCGCCAAAAGATGAACACATTGCGTTGATGGAATCCGATCCATCAAAAGTACTCGCTAAAGCCTATGACGTCGCGATGAACGGCTGGGAGCTGGGTGGGGGCTCGGTGCGTATCCATCAGCCGGCGTTGCAGCAAAAGCAATTCAAGACGCTCGGTATTTCAGAGGAGGATCAGCGTGCCAAATTCGGCTTCCTGCTCGATGCGCTCGAATACGGCGCGCCGCCGATGGGTGGTATCGCATTCGGGCTTGATCGTTCGGTGACGCTGATGTGCGAAAAATGGGATTCGATTCGCGATGTGATCGCGTTCCCGAAGACGCAACGCGGCCAGGATTTGATGGTCGATGCGCCGTCTGCCGTGCCCGAGAAACAATTACGGGATTTGCATATCAAGCTGCGAGGCGGCGCGCAGCACACATAGTGACTCAAGCAAAGCCCTGCATAAGCGGTGTGTTATGCGGCCCTAGAGCGTCGGAAATCTTTACAATCAATATATTGTCAGACCAAGCGGCTATTTAATACCCATTAAATTCAATAGCTTGGAAAAGTGGTGCGGTAATTGCTCTTATACAACAACACATTTGCACTTTATCGCAAACTTCAGACGGAAATAAAATGAAACTATTAAAAAGCATGATTAGCGTGGGTATCCTGGCAATGCTCCTGACCGTAAGTGTGGTCGGGACTGCTCTGGCGACCCCATTCACCGTCAATGCACAGTTGACAGGCGATCCGCGTGCAACTAATCCTGACGGCATTATTGTCGACGTAACGATTACTGGCGACACGACCAGCAATTTCGTTACCTGGCTCGTTGACCTCAACTCCCCGCTGCATCCTGGCGCGACGCTAGCCCAATTCGCTTTTAATGTTTTGACACCGTTTGGGACAAGTTATGCATTTTCGGGCTTTAATCCGGCGGGCTGGAGTATTACAGGCCTCGCGAATAATGTGCCGGGCAGCGGAAGTATGAACTTTAATTTTCTGTCTTCTGATCCTCCGGGCTCTCGCAATAACGTGACGAACCTCCAAAGCCTGACTTTCACAATGACCAATACTGCGCCCGGTAGTTTCTTTACGAGCAATAGTTTTTTCGACGCATCCTGCAGCGCCAGCAGCGACCCTGCCTTGGGTTGTAGCCAGATGGGCGCCCATGTACGAAGCCTTACTGGCGGCGCAAGTGGGTTCGCGGTAGGCGATTACACAACTGTCCCGGAACCAGGCAGTATGCTTTTACTTGGCTTAGGGCTGTTCGCACTAGGTTTCATGCGTAAAGACAGGCAGACAAAGTAATCATGCAACTGAAGGACAAAACAAACCGGCTTCAAGCCGGTTTGTTTTGAACAGTCTATTGACGGGTATCGGCAGTTCTAAGAAGCATCAACGGATCGGCACGATTGCCTGAAAGCCCCGCCAGTGGCGGGCTTCGCTATTTTGCAAGCACCAACCTAAGCTCACCGCTCGCAATTAACACTGCCACATCAAAGGCATTCCCGACCAATATTCCTTTGACGAATATCTTCGTGAACGTCGGCCAGACAGTCCACAGTTTGAGCGCGTTGCGCCGCCGCCACGAATTGAAGTACCTTCCGACTTCCAGCTAATGATGCGCGATTATGGCGTGTGCGGCGGCTGAATTGCTTCCAGGTGATTTATAAGAACACAGATAAACCGCCTTCCTCGCGCTGCGTGTGCCACACTCAAGGCCCACCAGCCAAAAGAATTGACCAACATGTCGTATCAATCCACATTCGTCGTACTTGTCAAAGGTGAGCCAAAGCGCGTCGGTGACACGCTCGTGTTTGCCAAATTGGCTGCACAGACATATCTGCGTCCCGGCAATGCCGTGACCATTCGCTGTCCATCCCCCAGCGGCGAAGCGCGCGCGGAGCCGATTATGATTTCGTACGATTACGACAGACAGGATTGGGTTAACGCGAAAAAATAGCGGTATGCCGCTCGGTTAAGCGCTCGGCCAACGCAAGCTTAACCAGAGGGGCGGCCGCTGCCGCTCTCACTTCGGGCTTGATTTCTGGCGGCCACCCAGCGGACATGTCTGATGCCATGATTTTGAACATACAGTCAAAGTTGTCACCGCAAATCCAATACTTGCTCTGCTCAGCATTCCGCTGCGCCCATTCGGCCAGATGCGCCTGCATGTAATTCCGTTTCTCGATCATTAATTTAATAAGCTGATAGCGAACATATCAACATTCGTCGTCCCCGCGAAGGCGGGGATCCAGTGACTTTAAGGCGA
>JAYURJ010000117.1:0-4423 GCA_043756275.1 Betaproteobacteria bacterium
TTCGTGTCAGAAGCAAAAGGGTACCGCTGTTCGTCTCCTCACCCCATTTACTGATCGCCCTGAAGTGTCGGGACTCGTACCTGAATCCGCGTAAATAGCCCGCGATGCCCGCCCCTGCTTGAGTTTTGCTGTCACCGAATGGTTCAAAGCAGCCATCGCGCTTTGTGGCAAGCTACCCGAACTTTCACACGGAATCATCATGTACATCAGCCTGTTCGACATGTTCAAAATCGGTATCGGCCCTTCCAGCTCGCACACCGTGGGGCCGATGCGTGCGGCGCGGCGCTTTCTGGTTGAAATGAATGACGTCGATTTCGCCCGCATCCATCGTGTCGAAGTTGAGCTTTACGGCTCGCTCGCGCATACCGGCCACGGTCACGGCACCGATATGGCGATCATGCTGGGGCTGGAGGGCGAATTGCCCGATCACGTCGATACCTCGACAGTCCCGCAACGCGTGCACGCCATTCGCGCGTCGCGTGAAATTTCGTTGCTTGGCAAATCGCGCGTGCATTTTGACCCCGACCGCGAATTGATTTTCAATCGGGTCGATCTGCTGCCGGTGCACTCCAACGGCATGCGTTATGCCGCGTTTGATGTTGCTGGCAAACTCATTGCAGAACGCGAAATGTATTCCATCGGCGGCGGCTTCGTGGTCGATACCGATGAGGCATTTGTCGGCAGTCCACGCGGCGTGGAAATGAAGGTGCCGTATCACTTTGAAACCATGGCTGAATTGCTGGCGCTTGCCAAGGCCGCCAACAAACCGCTGCATGAAATGCTGATGGATAACGAGATCGCGCTGCACGGCGAGGCTGCCACGCGTGAATTCATGGCGCGGCTAAAGATGGTGATGTTCGAGTGCATGGATCGTGGCATGACGACAGACGGCATGCTGCCCGGCGGGCTGAAGGTCAACCGCCGCGCCAAGGCCATCGCCGAGCGACTGAACAAAACCGATGCGCATGTGAGTGAAGGCGCGATGAACTGGGTCAGCGTGTACGCGATTGCGGTGAATGAAGAAAACGCCGCCGGTGGCCGCGTGGTGACGGCACCGACCTATGGCGCGGCTGGGGTGGTGCCGGCGGTGCTGCGTTACCTCAATGATTTTCGCGATGCCGATGCAGCGGGTATCGAGCGTTTCTTCCTGGCCGCGACGGCGGTCGGCGCATTGTGCAAACGCAATGCCTCGATCTCGGGTGCCGAGGTCGGTTGTCAAGGTGAAGTCGGCTCAGCAGCGGCGATGGCAGCGGCAGGGTTGGCCGCCGCACTGGGTGCGAGCAATGAACAAATCGAAAACGCCGCCGAGATTGCGCTCGAACATCACCTCGGCATGACCTGCGACCCCATCGGCGGACTGGTGCAGATTCCGTGCATCGAACGCAATGCGATGGGTGCGGTGAAAGCGATCAATGCATGTTCATTGGCGATGCTGGGCGATGGCTCACATATGGTGAGCCTCGATCAGGCGATCGAGACTATGCGGCGAACGGGGGCGGATATGCAGACGAAATATAAGGAGACTTCGCTGGGGGGTTTGGCGATTACGGTTTCGGTGCGGCAGGTGGAGTGTTGATGGGTCGGTTGCGCTAAACTGTGTGTGTTCATTTTGCCCCGATTGTTAATATTGTATAAACTCACTATCAGATGCTCAAGACCCGCGTCAATAAACGAGTTCCGGTTCATTGCTTCCGGAATGTCAGACAACACTTCGGGTTGTTAAGAGGCGTTTATGTTTTCTAAAACTAGTTAAGCGTCAAGAACACCCTCCTCTGAATCGTCGATGGACATCAGGCAAGTACTGCAAGCAAGAGCGAACAGAAAAACTCGCATCGAGCGTCCGTTTTCTAACTTCTATGAAACCGTCCAGCAGTGCGCTTCTGCTGGTGAGTTGATCGTTAGCGGCTCTCTGGACCCAAAGATCACTGGACTTGTCGAGCGATCAGCTGTGATCTCTACTGTCACCGCTATCGAGGTCTATTACCGAGACATCTTCGATTTTATCTTCCGTTATTGCACTCCAGCATTCTTCGAGCCTCATCTCAAGCACCTCTTTCCTGAAAAGTTTGATATTGGTGATTTGCTTGAGGTGTACCGTAACAATCTTCATCCGTTGGAACTGGTTTCTGCTGCACAATCGTTTCAAAATGCAGAGCGGATGATAAGACTTTCGCGAAGTTTCTGAATAATCAAGGTCTATGGCAGAGTGTCTTTCAACTGCAAATCCGACTGAAAGACAAACCAACCACTAAGAGTTCCTTTTCTCATGACGAGCTTGTTGCACTCAAGCGAGTATTCGATTTACGTCATGAGTTGGTGCACGACCCCGCACGGCGAGCTTTCTTCACTGAAAAGACCTTGGAGGATATTTGGGCTTCTGCTCATCTGGTTTTTGGCTCGGACATTGTGCTATCACAAGTAATTCAAGCGAATCGTGATCCTACACTGAATAATGAGCCAGAGAGGTAGGGTGGGCAAAGCGTAGCGTGCTCACGCGTGTGCAACTAATCACTCACGATGTCCCACTATCGACGCAGCCTGACAAAAGGCGCCACATTTTTCTTCACGCTAACGCTCGCCGACCGTACGAGCAACTTATTGACGACCGAAATTGAACGACTGCGCAATGCCCATCGCAACGTGCATGCGAAATATCCCTTTGAAACAATCGCAATCTGTGTTCTGCCCGATCATCTTCACGCTATCTGGCGTTTGCCCGATGACGATGCGGATTTCGGACTTCGTTGGAGCCTGATCAAACGCTCCTTCTCTGCCGGATTGCCCGCGTCGGCGCAACGGAGCGATAGCAAGATAGCTAAACGTGAAAAAGGCCTCTGGCAGCGACGTTTTTGGGAACACCAGATTCGCGATGATCTTGATCTACAGCGGCATGTCGACTACGTGCACTACAATCCGGTCAAACATGGATTAGTGCGGAATGTGAAGGATTGGCCACACTCTTCGTTTCATCGTCATGTCGAAAGAGGTTTGCTGGATGTCAATTGGGGCGACGCTGATGCTGATAGCGTCGGCCAATATGGCGAATAGTTATCGCGTGGGCACGCTATGCTTTGCCCACCCTACGTTTGCCGTGATTAACGAACTCGGAGTAACCACCATGAAAAGAGCGACGCCAAGTGAACTGAAAGACGTTGCCCATTGCGAAGTAATCGGCGGCATCCACGCAGGAAAATCAGGCACAGTGCGCGACATCAACACCAGTAAAACCGGCCACGTCACCATCACCGTTGAGCAGAAGAATGGCGTGAGGTTCAAGACGCTTGCCAAGAATGTTGTTGTCAAGCAGGCCTAACCCAGTCTTGACGTTTTCTTTCAAGCGATGAATTTTGCGCGACAATGCGCAACTATTTGAAAATATCAATCGCTCTCAATGCCGTTAAAGAAGAGCGAAACTCTCGGACTCAGGAGTCACCAATATGACCTACGCCGCGCTCACAGGTTGGGGCAAATGCCTCCCGCCCGCCGTCCTGACCAATGCCGACCTCGGTACCTTCCTGCCCACGGACGATGCGTGGATCACCAGCCGCACCGGCATGAAGGAGCGGCGTGTCTCGCATGTGTCTGGTATCGAAATGTCTTACGTCGCTGCCATGCGCGCGCTGGCGTGTGCGGGCGTTGCGCCTGACGAACTCGATTTCATCATTTACGGCAGTTGCAGCTTTGACGAGCATGTGCCGAATTCGGCCTCGGGCTTGCAGGTGAAGCTGGGCGCGCACAAGGCGGCGGCGATGGATTTGAATACCGCCTGCACCAGTTTTCTTTACGGCATGTCGACAGCCACGGCGTTTATCAAATCCGCTGCCGCGAAAAAAGTGCTAGTAATCGGCGTCGAACATATTTCCAAATTCATGGATTGGCAGAACCGCAATGTGTCGGTGCTGTTCGGCGATGGCGCCGCGGCGTGCGTGTTTGAAGCGACCGAAAATGAAGAAGGTGTGATCGCGCAAAAATTGCAATGCTTTGCCGATGCGCGCCAGACCTTGCGTGTGCGCGGTAAGGGTGCGGCTTACGCCAACATCGGCGTGCAGCTGGGCGATACGCGCTGGGATTTCGATGGGCAGGAAATTTTCAAGAAAGCCGTCACCGGCATGAGCGAAGGCAGCATCGACGTGATGAAGCAGGCGGGCGTGACGATTGACGATGTGGAAGTGATCGTGCCGCATCAGGCCAATTTGCGCATCATCGAAGCTGTGGCCAAGCGTGCCGGGGCTTCGATGGATAAAGTATTTCTGACTGTCCACAAGTACGGAAACATGAGTGCGGCGACGGCGCCGGTGGCATTGGTGGAGGCGATTGAAGAAGGGCGCGTGAAGCCGGGTTGTCTGGTGTTGATCCCGGCGTTCGGCGCGGGGCTGACGATGTCTGCGCATTTAATCCGTTGGGGTTCGCGCGTGACACCGGT
>JAYURJ010000118.1:0-13002 GCA_043756275.1 Betaproteobacteria bacterium
ATCAATCTCAATATCAACGCCTCCTCGACCACCAAGGGCGAATCGTTGCTCGATACGGTCGATAATCTGGCCGCGATGAATGCCGATATGTTTGTTGTCAGGCACGCTGAGGCGGGTGCCGCGCACCTGATTGCGCAGCACGTGAAGTCAGGCGTAAGTGTGATCAATGCGGGCGATGGCAGGCATGCCCATCCAACGCAGGGTCTGCTGGACATGTACACCATTCGCCACTACAAAAAATCGTTTCACAATTTAACGGTCGCCATTGTCGGTGATGTGCTGCATTCGCGTGTCGCACGCTCCGACATCCATGCGCTCACCACGCTGGGTTGCCCTGACGTGCGCATCATCGGCCCCAAAACGCTTATTCCGACCGATGTTGCGCGGATGGGTGTCTCGGTGTTTCACGATATGGCGCGGGGCCTTGAAGGTTGCGATGTGGTGATCATGCTGCGGCTGCAAAACGAACGCATGAATGGCGCGTTACTGCCGAGTGCGCATGAATTTTTCAAAAGCTACGGGCTCACCACTGAAAAACTCGCCCGCGCCAAACCGGACGCCATCGTGATGCATCCCGGGCCAATGAATCGCGGGGTGGAAATCGATTCGCCAGTGGCAGATGGACGACAGAGCGTGATATTGCCGCAGGTGACATTCGGCATCGCGGTGCGCATGGCAGTGATGGCGACGGTGGTGGGCGCATGAAAATCCAGATTACCAACGGTCGTTTGATCGATGCCACGCAACAGCTTGATGCGGTGCAATCGCTGTTTATTGCTGACGGCAAAATTGTGGCTATCCACAATGCGCCAACCGGTTTCAAGGCCGACAAAGTGATCGATGCCAGTGGCAAAATTGTTTGTCCCGGCCTGGTCGATTTATCGGCGCGTTTGCGCGAACCCGGCTTTGAGCACAAGGCAACCCTCGAAAGTGAAATGCTCGCCGCCGTCGCAGGCGGTGTCACGTCGCTGGTTTGCCCGCCCGATACCGATCCGGTACTCGACGAACCGGGGCTGGTTGAAATGTTGAAACGGCGAGCCAACGCGCTACATCAGGCGCGCGTTTATCCGCTGGGGGCGCTCACGGTGGGTTTGAAGGGTGAGCGCCTGAGCGAGATGGTCGAGCTGACCGAGGCCGGCTGCGTTGGGTTTTTTAATGCCAACCAGCCGATCACCAATACCAATACGCTTTGCCGCGCGATGCAATACGCCGCCACTTACGGCTACACCGTCTGGCTGCGCGCAGAGGATGCGCATCTGGCCAACAACGGCATCGCGCACGACGGTGAAGTCGCCACGCGGCTCGGCTTGGCGGGTATCCCTGTGAGCGCTGAAACAGTCATGATTGCCACCATCACCATTCTCATGCGCGAGACCGGGGCGAAGGTGCATCTGGCGCGGATGTCGAGTCGCGCCGGGGTGGATGCCGTGCGTATCGCCAAGGCAGAAGGTCTGCCCATTAGTTGCGATGTCGGTATTCATCATCTGCTGCTGACTGACCGCGATATCGGTTATTTTGATTCGCAATACCGTTTCGCGCCGCCGTTGCGCAGTCCCACTGATCGCGACGCGCTGTCGCGCGGCGTGATCGACGGCACGATTGATGCGATCTGCTCGGATCACACTCCACATGATGCCGACGCCAAAAACGTGCCCTTCGGCGAAGCGCTGCCGGGTTCCACCGGCCTTGAATTGTTGTTGCCGCTGACGCTTAAATGGGCCAATGGCGCATCCGTGCCGATACCGGCTGCGTTAAAGAAAATCAGCAGCGACCCTGCGCAATTGCTGGGCTTGGCGGCGGGCTCGCTCGCCATCGGTCAACCCGCAGATATTTGTGTTTTTGATGCGCGCGCATTTTGGGCGGTGACGGCACAAACGCTGCGCAGCCAAGGCAAGAATTCGCCGTACCTGAGACGCGAGCTGGAGGGCCGGGTGACGCACACGCTCGCAAACGGCAAGCTGGTTTTTCAATCGTGACGCCATGAATCCACTGCTTGATTTTTCAGCTCTGCCGCGTTTCTCAGCCATCACACCGGCGCACATACATCCGGCAGTTGAGCAACTGATTGCCGAGGCCCGTGAGACCGTGGAAATGATTGCCACCAGCGCCGCGCCGCCGACGTGGGAAAACTTTGTCACCCTACTTGATGACGTAACCGAACGCTTGTCCCGCGCGTGGGGCGTCGTTGGCCACATGAACGCGGTGGTGAATTCCCCCGAATTGCGCGACGCCTACAACGGCATGCTGCCGACCGTGACGGCATTCTGGACATCGGTCTCGCAGGATGAACGTCTTTTTGCCAAGTACCAGCAAATACGAGCTTCTTCAGCCACTTTCGGCCTGAGTGCCCCGCAGAATAAGGCGCTTGATAATGAGTTGCGCGATTTTCGCTTGGGCGGCGCGGAGCTTCCCGCCGCCAAAAAAGCGCGCTTCAAAGCGATACGCGAAGAGCTTTCAACGCTCGGGTCCACGTTCAACGATCACGTTCTCGATGCCACCAATGGCTTCTCGTATTTTGTCGAGGATGCGTCCGATCTGGCTGGGCTGCCTGCCGATGTGATGACGGTCGCGCGCGAGGCCGCTGTGAAAGACGGCAAATCTGGCTGGAAGCTGACGTTGCACCAGCCATGCTACGGGCCGGTCATGCAATACGCGTCCAATCGCCCGCTGCGTGAGCGCTTGTATCGCGCCTACGCCACACGCGCATCCGAGCTCGGCGCCAACCCTGATCACGATAACAGCGACGTCATCACGCGCATCCTGCGGTTGCGTACGGAGATGGCGTCGCTATTGGGCTACAACAATTATGCTGAAATGTCGTTAGCCACGAAGATGGCTGACACCCCGGCCGAGGTCATCGGTTTTCTCGACGACATGGTGAGTAAAGCCCGGCCGTTCGCCGAACGCGATTGGCGTGAGCTTGCGAGCTTTGCAGAAGCTGAGCTTGGCTTGTCTGAGGTCGAGGCATGGGATGTGTCGTTCGCATCTGAAAAACTGCGCGAACAGCGCTACGCATTTTCGGATAACGACGTGAAGCAATATTTTCCGGAATCACAAGTGCTGGCCGGTTTGTTTCGCGTTATCGAAACCCTTTACGGATTGACCGTGAAAATTTCTCATGCCGATATCTGGCATCCGGATGCGCGCTTCTATGATCTTGTCGATAAATCCGGCGCACTGGTAGGGCAGTTTTATCTCGATCTCTACGCGCGCAACGCCAAGCGCGGTGGCGCGTGGATGGGCGACGCGATCAATCGGCGTCGCAAACACGATGGCGTTCAGCACCCTGTTGCCTATGTGACCTGTAATTTTGCGGCACCTGTTGGCGACAAGCCCGCGCTATTTACCTTTTACGAAGTCACCACGCTGTTCCACGAATTCGGCCACGGCCTGCATCAACTGCTCACCGAAGTCGATGTGCTTACGGTGTCGGGTATCAATGGTGTGGAGTGGGATGCGGTGGAACTGCCGAGCCAGTTTATGGAGAATTTTTGCTGGGAGTGGGAGGTGCTGGTACACATGACAAAACACGTCGACAGCGGTGCCACGTTACCTCAGGAACTGTTTGCCAAAATGATCGCGGCGAAGAATTTTCAGGCTGGCATGCAGTTTGTCCGACAGCTCGAATTCGGGTTGCTGGACATGCGTTTGCATGCAGGTTTCGATGCCGACAATGACAATCTGCAAAGCGTGTTGGACAGCGTCCGCAAACAAGTGGCGGTGATGAAATACCCAACGTTTAATCGCGCCACGCAGTCCTTTGGCCATATATTTGGCGGCGGCTATGCGGCCGGTTATTACAGCTACAAATGGGCGGAAGTGCTGTCCGCTGATGCATATGCCGCCTTTGAGGAAACGGGTGTGCTCAATCCGGAAACTGGCGCACGTTTTCGCCATGAAGTGCTGGGGCGCGGCGGTAGCCGACCGGCCCTGGTATCGTTCACCGCCTTCCGGGGTCGGACGCCCGATATGGCAGCGCTGTTGCGGCATAATGGGATGAAATTAGCGGCTTGATGGAGGAGTTAACTATATGAACGCTGCCCTGAAATTACCTACAACATGGTTCACTGCGCGGCCCACCGCAGCCCGATCAACGGCACTTCTAACAGGCGGAGTTCTCGCTTTGATCCTGACATTGACGACTGCCGCGAGCGCACAAGAAATCTTTCGCTGGGTCGATAAGGACGGCAAGGTACATTACGGCGATTCGCTGCCGCCGCCGACCGAGGCAAAGAATGTGCAGACCAAAAAGCTGGTCGATAGCGTGATCGAGCAAGAGGCTGTCACGTTTGGTGTGTCGACGGCGATGAAAAACAATCCGGTCACGCTTTACGCCAATAATTGTGGTGAGGGCTGCACCAGTGCGAAGGCGTTGTTGGCCAAACGGGGCATTCCATTCACTGAAAAAAATCCGGAATCCGACGCCGCTGCCGCCACCGCATTGAAGGCATTAGCGGGTGCTTTGCAAGTGCCGACGATCCAGATCGGCGCGAACAGTCTCACCGGTTTTGAAGAAGAAGGCTGGAATGCGGCGCTCAATGCGGCTGGTTATCCGCGCAACAATCCGAATCTGCGCCCGAGCGCCGTCAAAGCCGGTCCGAAGGTTCCGCCCCCCGCTACACCGCCCGCAGTGGCCCAGTAAGCGCGTCGCTTGAAGCTTGCCGCCTGGAACGTCAATTCGCTTAACGTGCGCCTGCCGCACGTCATCGAATGGCTGAAAACGCATCAGCCGGACGGCTTGTGCCTGCAGGAATTAAAAATGGAGGACGCCAAATTTCCGCTTGGCGCGTTTGAAGACATCGGCTATCAAGCCGTTTTCAATGGACAAAAAACCTACAACGGTGTTGCCATCCTTTCACGCGCCAGCTTGGAGGACATCAGCCGAGACATGGCTGGTTTTGATGACCATCAAAGGCGTGTCATCGCCGCCACTGTCAATGGCGTGCGGGTGGTGTGTGTGTACATTCCCAACGGGCAGTCGATCGATTCTGATAAGTACCAGTACAAATTAAAGTGGCTCGCGGCGTTGCAGTCGTACATGCAGGGCGCGATTGCCGAATACGGCGATGTCGCGTTGCTGGGCGACTACAACATCGCGCCCGATGATCGCGACGTGCACGACCCAAAAGCGTGGGAAGGCCAGGTACTTTGCTCGGTGCCGGAGCGAGATGCCTTCCGCTCGTTGATCGGCCTGGGGTTGGTTGATAGCTACCGGCTCTTTGATCAGCCCGAAAACTGTTTCAGCTGGTGGGATTACCGGATGAACGGATTCAAGCGCAATCTCGGTCTGCGTATCGACCATATTCTGCTCACAACCGGCCTCGCGGCACGTTGCAGCGCCAGCATTATCGACATTGAACCACGCAAACTTGAACGCCCGTCGGACCACGCACCGGTTGTCGCTGACATCGGCTAACGTTATTTTTTACCCGCTGTGGGGGTGTCCACCGTATCGGCATCTCCAAGAAATATTTTCCTGATGAATGCACCCGATTTGCTTCGTAATCCTGACGTCAGTATGGACATTTCGCGCTATGAGATTCTCGATACGCCGCCCGAGCCCGCCTTTGACAATCTTGCGAAACGCGCAGCCGAGGCGCTCGGCGCGACGATGGCGGCGATTTCTTTTTTTGAACACGCGCCAACTTCCGCGCGCGAGGCTGACCGTGCCATCGGCGGCGATGGCCCTCACATCACGCGCGAATGGTTCAAGGCCCGAACCGGTCTGACGTTTACGGCGCTGGCGCGAGAGCACTGTTTTTTTCTGCCTGCCTTTACGGCCACACCGCAGCGCCCAACCGTTTTTGTTATTCCCGATACGCTCGCCGACAAACGCTTTCGCGAGCATCCTCTGGTGGCCGCGGCACCGTACATTTGTTTTTATGCCGCCAGCGGTATTTTCTCCCCGACCGGCCAATTGCTCGGTGTGTTGTCGGTGTTCGATACGGTGTCGCGCGAAGTCGTTGCCCATGAATTGGAAGCGCTGAAGAATTTGGCGGCGTTGGCACAGGCGCGGCTGGAAGCCCGTCGTGAGGCGCGCAGTGAGCGTCGCACGCCGCTGGCTGTTGCCGCAAACGATGCGCCCGCTGTGTTGGAAGTCGCCCAACTCGAACAACTGCTTGAGGATGAAATTGCCATCCGCAAGGCAACCGAAGCAAAACTGCGCGACGAACAGGCATTTTCAGAGGCCGCGATGCAGAGTTTGCCACGCGCACTTTTCATGTTTGAGCGCGACGGCAAGATGGTGCGCTGGAATGCGCAATTTGCCACCAACACCGGCCACAATTCCGAAGATCTCGCAAAAATGCGCGCACTTGATTTTATAAGTGAAGGTGATCGCGAGATGGTGGCCGATGTGGTTAACCGCATTTTTGAAACCGGCGAGGAAATTGTCATCGAGGCGCATATGCGTCGCAAGGATGGCGCAACGTTTCCCTATTCGATGTATGGTCGCGCGGCAGACCTCAATGGGCAACGTTACTGTATTGGCGTGGGGCGCGATATTACCGAGCAAAAGCGCACCGAGCGCGAGATAGCCCGCGCCAAAGAGCGGCTCGATCTGGCGCTGGTTGGGTCAGGTCTAGCCATCTGGGATTGGGATATCGTCAATAATCAGGTGTTTTTCAGTGATAACTGGCGCGCCCTGCTCAGCGTGCGCGCGCGCGAAGGTGCCGGCCTCGTCTACCCTATTGAAGAAGTCGTAACGTTCAGTCATCCGGACGACCACGAACGCTTTCAGGCGGCAGTGACCTCGGCGGCGAATGGCAGCGCGGAAGATTTTCAATGCGAGTATCGCGTGCCCGGTGAGACGCAGGAATGGGTCTGGTTGCATTCAAAAGGCAAGGTGACCAACCGCGACGCGAGCGGCCATCCCGTGCGCATGACCGGCACCACGGCCAACATCACCAAGCGAAAAAGCGCTGAAGAACGGGTCGAGTTTCTGGCCACGCGCGACCCGCTCACGGGCTTGCCAAATCGCATGCTGGTTAACGACCGGCTTGAGCAGGGCGTGGCCAATGCGGCGCGCAAGCGGGCGGGTCTTGCGTTTATGTTTATCGACCTTGACCGCTTCAAAACCATCAACGATTCGCTTGGCCACGATGTGGGCGATGAACTTCTCAAGCGGGTGGCCGCACGGTTGTCGGCGTGCGTGCGCGTGAGTGATACCGTGGCGCGCCTGGGGGGCGACGAATTCGCGGTGATTCTGGAAAACCTGCCGGGCAGCGAGGGCCGTGACGTGCATGAGGGCGCGCAGCAGGTCGCTGAGAAAATGATCGCGTCGCTGGCCTCACCGATCATGATCAACACCCACCATCTCACCACCTCATGTTCGATCGGCATCGGCATCTATCCGACCGATGGCCCCGACCCGAAGACACTGATGAAGCACGCCGACGTGGCGATGTACGATGCCAAGGCCAAAGGCCGCAACAATTACCAGTTTTTTTCCCACGAGCTCAACGCCCGGGCGCAGGAGCGGTTGTCGATTGAAAATTACCTGCGTCTGGCCCTGCGTCGCGATGAATTGTTGCTGCATTATCAGCCGCGCGTGTCCTTCAAAACCGGTCAGGTCACTGGTGTGGAGGCGCTCCTCCGCTGGCAACATCCGCGTCATGGTTTGCTGTCGCCGGACAAATTTATCGGCGTGGCCGAGGACTCCGGGCTGATTGTACCGATGGGCGAATGGGTGATTGAACGCGCCTTCCAGCAAATCGCGGAATGGCAACATAAAAGTGGGCGCGATATCCGGCTTGCGGTAAATATGTCGGTTGGCCAGATGTTTGACGGCGACCGTCTGGTGCGCATGCTGGAACAAAGCGCAAAAACAACCGGGCTGGATCTGCGCACGGTTGAGCTTGAACTGACCGAAAGCATGCTGCTCAAAAATATCAACGATACCGCAGTGTTGTTGAAACAACTTGGCGACATGGGACTGGGTCTGGCAATTGATGATTTTGGCACTGGCTACTCGTCTCTCTCGTACCTGAAGCAGTTGCCGGTGGATTCGATCAAAGTCGACTCCTCCTTCGTCCGCGATATCGGCACCGATCCGAACGACGAAGCGATCATTCGCGCCATCATCGCCATGACACACAGCCTGAAACTCAACGTAATCGCCGAGGGCGTTGAAAACGAAGATCAATACCGCGTGCTGCGCGATCTGGCCTGTGACGAATATCAGGGATTTTTCTTTTCCAAACCGCTGCCACCGGCTGAGTTTGAAGCGCAGTTTCTCGACATCAATTAGCAGCTTGGCTTAATGCGCCGCCGCCGTTCCGCGAGATGCAGGTTGGACGCTTCGATAAACCACGTCCGACGATGTGCGGTTATCAGACTCAGGCACTGCCCACAGCGTGCGCTGCATGTCGATAAGCGCCATGATGACGGGATCATTTTCGCGCTGGCGTTGCGTCACGAACCAGAGCATTGAATCAATCTGCTCCTCGTTCCAGATGCAGATTTCACCCGTCGCCGCTTTTTCGAAGGCAACTTCCTCTCGCATCAAGGCAATGCCGACACCTGATGCCACCAGTGACGCAATGACAGCCTCCTGATCGGCCTCGACCACGCGGCTGGGCGAGACGCCGTGCTGCTGCAACAGCGTGTGCGCAAGTTGATGATGACTGCTGATGGGCGGCGGAATGATCCACGGCATCGCAGCGACTTGTTCCCAGCCGGAGAGGCGCAGGCGGTCCTTCCATGCGGCCGGGGCCACGACCCTGAACACCAGCCGGCGAAGCGGCAACCCCGCCACGCTGGCATGCCGCAGATCACCGTAATAAAAACTCGCGTCCAGCACGCCATCCCGCACCTGATCGAGCGCGGTGCCGGTCACACCCTGATGCAATTCCATTTCTAGCAGCGGATGGCGGGCGACGGCGACACTGATGAATTCACCGATACGGGTCAGCTTTGGATCGCTCAGGGTACCGATGCTTGCCTTGCCCGCGAGCTCGCCTTTAAACGAGAGTGCCACATTCTGCATATCGCGCACGGCGGCCAGAATTTTCTCAGCTTCAGCGAGCAGTCTGGCACCCGGCGCGGTCAACACCATCCCGGTAGCGGTGCGCTCGAACAACTTCAGGCCGAGCTTGTCCTCAAGCGCTTTTAGCTGCGAGGAAACGGCAGGCTGGCTCACGTGCAGCTTGTTTGCCGCACGGGTGAGCTGCCCTAATTCAGCGATCGCAGTGAAGCTGCGTAGCTGGTATAGCTCCATCGACGACGATCCGTGGGATTGTTTAAAACTCATTCTATGCCTATATGTTGCGATGCAACAAATAGTTGTGGGCGACATAAGCAAAATCAATGGGCAACATCCAAACATACGATTGGAAAATGACACGCGGGGCCTCTATCTTCTTTCTTGTGCAACGCGGCAAATGCGTTAACAGCAGAAGAAACTTAAGAGGTGTGCAATGAAAATGACAGATCAAATGGAACGGGACTATTTCCAGGCCGAGTTGGCAAACGGCAGCGCCAACCGTCAAGGCTCGGACAATGACGGTCTCAAAGTGGCGTCGGTTGTAATGACCGCGCTAGTGTTGGCGGCGTTGCTCATGATTTATTTTGGTGGTTGAAATCGCGCCCCGCCGACCACCAGACACTGTTGTTCTGGATCGACGGAAGTTGGTTTCTAAAGGAGTTCACATGAAAGAATTTAAAACTGTCGCATTCGCCGGATTTGAAAAACAGATTCGTGACGCAAGACTCACCGCTGCCGCCATGCGTGGCGAAGTGATTGGTAACTTCGTCGCTGAGGCTTGGTTTAGCACGCAGCGGCTCGTCAGCATCTCACCGGTCAACACCGAGTCGCCACGCAGCACTGAGCGCCCGGTAACGTCTCCTCCTCCATGCCCTCATGGCGTGGATTCAGCCCCTTTGACCGATGGTCAAAGGGGCTTTTTTATTCCGGGTTGTGCGCGCTTGATAGGCGATAAATTGACAAACACTAGCATTGGCGGGGTGTTTTGAGCACAAATGGCTGTTAGTGCCCGCCAGTGCTAGTGTTCGCTCAAAATGCCGGAACCTTTCAGCCCACTATGAATCTTAAACGAGCGGAGTAACATTCCCATTCCAGCCATTCGTTCGAAGGAGACATCATGCAACGATATTGTCAGGCCATGCTGATCGCAGCAGGAACCGCATTGGCGTTTGCCACGGGCAACGCCAGCGCCGTTGTCACCGTCACGTTCACCCAGCCGGACGGTTATGTCGATATGCCGTTCGCGTCATGGGATAGAGAGCAGGTCATGAAAGACCTGCGCACACATTTCGAAAAACTTGGCACGCAATTGCCTACGGGGCAGGATCTCAAGGTCGAGGTGCTCGATATTGATCTGGCCGGGCAAATGGAGCCAATGGCGCGCGCGGGCCGCGAAATTCGTGTGTTGAAAGGGCGCGCTGATTGGCCCGCCATGCAATTGCGCTACAGCGTTGAAGCGCAGGGTAAGGTGCTCAAGGGTGGCGAGGCACGCGTGACCGACATGGCTTACCTCAATCATACTTACTCGAATCGTTACGCTTCCAACGAGCCGCTCAAATATGAAAAAGTGATGCTCGACGATTGGTTCAAAAAGGTCATGAAGGCCCAACAGTAGAAGCAGAGGGATCCGGTTGCGCCGCAAACTTCAGGGCGCAACTGATCGCAATTGAACGCAACTTACCTTACGCCGCCTCGGCAAATACGGACCGATAGCTGGTGTAGCCCGAAATAAACACCAACGGCCCCACCACCAGCAGGCCCAGCCCAAACGGAATGGTGGCGACCACTAGCAGCAGCATCACCAGAACGCCGTAGACCAAAAACGGCAGCCAATTTCTCAGGCAGGCGAAAAAGCTGATCTTGAGCGCATCCAGCGGCGGCACATTATGAAAATAGACCAGCGCCGGCGCGAACCATAACGCTGCCATCAATGGTGCCAGCAGCGCCAGGCCCATCATCACGACCATGAGCGCCCCCAGCATCGCTGATAACGTCGGCAACTCGCCCGCCATGAGATTGCTCAGTGTGCCGCTGCCAACAAAGCCAATCGCGAGTGCGGCAATCATGAACAAGCTGATCAATAGCATTCCGGCCGCGTAAAGCGCGCCAAGGATCAGCAACGGCTGGGTGTTGGTTTTGGCGCCGGCGAACATGTGATCAAGTTCAAGCTTTTCGCCTTGCGCAACGCCGTGCGCGGAAGCCATCCATCCCGCGCCGATGACGCCATACAGCGCAAAGCCTATGAGTGACCCGATGAACGGCACGAACGACAGCACCACGAAAAACACCACGTACAGCACGAAAATCACGATCCACATTAACGGTGCTGCGACAAAAAGCTGCCATGCCGCTGTCAGCCATTCCAGCCCGCCGCCTGCGGCAACCGTGCGCCCGTCTTTGACATAAGCTGTATCACTATTTGCCGCATCAGGCGGCGACGTTACTGTCGGCGTGCGATACGGATTGAATTTCGGATCGCTTGGGTTTTCCATTGTTGCGCTTTCAGGGGAATGGTTCACGCCGATTGTAGCAGTGGGCCTGAAACTGGCGTTTCGTTTCATTGGTTAAGCGTGGCCTCACACCGAAATATCCGGGTTTACGCCAGTTCAGCCGCCGATTTGTTCGTTTCGTCGCAATCCGATTGAGCGCCGAGGTACGTGCGCCTAAAGTCGCCTCATCAAACAACGCAACGAACTTAAACCAGACAGGAGCAACATCATGAAAACCGCATTCAACACAAACCGCAAAGACAACGTCGCCTCCGCAACACTGATGGCCGTCACCTTCATCACGATCATGGCCGGCGTTCTCACCAGCGGTGACGCACGCGCCGTGAAAGTTGTCCCGCAGATGGAAGTACTAAGAATGGAAACGATCCTCATCACCGCACCGCGCATCCAACAAATTGCAAGAATGGAAACCATCGTGGTGACCGCATCGCGCGAAACGAAAATCATGCTTGCTGCCAATTAAATCGATCAACACCATCGCGGCGCACATGCCGTTGAAGAGCACACAAAATCATTAATCACCAGCATTGACGGGCCTCCCCGGCCAAAAATGCGCCAGACACCGCACTAATGCTAGACTTTGGTATTCTTATTTGGAGTACCAATGAAACAAACCACCGACCGCCTTCCCGGCCTCGTGTTCAAAAATTGCATGTTCGAGCTGCCGCTCGATTACGCAAACCCCGACAAGAAAACCGACGTGTTTGCCCGCATCGTTTCCGCCGCAGCAAATGAGCACGCTGATCTCCCGTACATGGTGTTTTTTCAGGGCGGACCTGGCTCAGGCTCACCACGGCCCATGAGCAATACCGGCTGGATCAAGCGCGTGCTGAAGGAATACAAACTGGTGTTGCTCGATCAACGCGGCACCGGCTTATCTACGCCGATCACTGCGCAAACCATGCGCGGCTTCGGCTCGCCTCAAGCACAGTCCGACTATCTGAAACACTTCCGCACCGACAATATCGTTCGCGATGCCGAAACTATTCGCAAGCTTTTGATTGGCGATCAGGCGTGGAGCATTCTCGGCCAGAGTTATGGCGGCTTTTGCGCGATGCGTTATCTGTCCGCAGCACCAGAGGGGCTCAAAGAAGTGCTCATTACCGGCGGCATTCCGTCGCTGACCCGACCGACCGATGATGTTTATCGGGCCACATACCAGCGTGTGATCGACAAAAATCGTCTCTACTATCTGCGCTATCCGAACGACGTGGGCAAGGTGCGCGCCATCGTGCGTTATCTGCTTGATCACGACGTAAAGATGCCGAGCGGCGGACGTTTGACCGCGCAACGATTCCTGCAGCTTGGCCTGCAATTTGGCATGAGCGATGGCTTCGAGGCGATTCATTATTTGATTGAGGAGGCGTTCGTCGATGGCGTCGATGGAAACAACAAGCAGGAAATAAATTGGAATTTTCTGTTCCATCTTGAGCAACTGCAATCATTCGACACCAATCCGATTTTTGCCCTCATGCAGGAGGCCTGCTACACGCAACAGGCCGCGAGCAA
>JAYURJ010000119.1:0-4390 GCA_043756275.1 Betaproteobacteria bacterium
CTCCCTTTTGGTAACCTTTTTGGTAACCCATTTCGCGAGTCCCTCTCCCGGCCTGTTGGCCACCCACTCCCGCAGGCGGGAGTGGGAAAACATGAGTCGGACGTCGCAAAAATCAGGCGCAGACGCAAACACGATGAATGTTTTTTTTGAAGAAGACGGCGGTTTCAAAGTCGGACATGTGATGTCCGATATCGGCACGTCTTTGCAAATCGAATCCATCTCCGGCAAGCGCAGCAAGATCAAGGCGAATGCGGTGCTGTTGCGGTTTGAATCTGCGCTGGAGCAATTCCTGCCGACAGCAGAAGCACTGGCCGCCGACATCGATCCTGATTTTTTGTGGCAGGTCTGTGGCAAGGAAGAGTTTGCCTTTGAGGAAATGGCGGCGGAATATTTCGGCCACAAGGCATCCCCACCCGAGGCTGCGGCAGCCGCGCTCAAATTGCACGCCGCGCCGATGTATTTCTACAAACGCGGCAAGGGGCGCTATCAGGCTGCGCCCGAAGAAAACCTGAAAGCAGCACTAGCCTCCATCGAGCGAAAAAAACGCGAAGCTGACCAGATGGCCGGATGGGTGGCGCAATTGAAGGCAGGCGTGATGCCGGAAGAAATGCGCTCGCATCGCGATACGCTCCTCTATAACCCTGACCGCAATACGCTGCTGGTGAAGGCCTGCGAATTGGCAGTCGCAGAAACGCATACTTCGCTACCGCTGTTGTTTTTCCAGGCCGGTGCGTGGGCGAACAAGGAAACGGCGCAACACGATTACCACGTGGGGAAATTTCTGGCCGATTATTTTCCGCGAGGTCGCGATGTCAAAATTGCGGTCGATGGTTTGATTACCGCAGATGAACTTGAAAAATTACCTGTCGCCAACGTGCGTGCCGTGAGCATTGACGACGCGACCACGACGGAAATTGATGATGCGTTCTCGATCAATCATCTTGATGCAGACCGCGTTGAAATCGGTGTGCACATTGCGGCCCCGGCACTTTACTTCGGCAGCGACAGCGCGCTGGAAAAACTCGCCAATGACCGTCTTTCGACTGTGTATTTCCCCGGCGACAAAATCACCATGTTGCCAGGCGATGCGGTGGTGCATGCGACGCTGGCCGAAGGACGGCTTTGCCCCGCTGTGTCGTATTACGCGACGTTTTCTACGCAGACGTTTGCCATTGAAAGCACCCGCTCAGTGATTGAGCGCGTGCATATCGAGAAAAATTTGCGGATCAATGAACTCGAACAATATTTCGATGAAGCAGCCGTCAGCAATGGCGTTGCCAATGGTGCATTTGGCGTGGAGTTAATTTTGCTGCACAAGGTTGCGAAGGCGCTCGCGGCCAGACGCGGCAAAAGCGAAAACGAGCAGGATCGTGTCGATTACAACTTTGACATCGTCGATGGTCGTGTGGCCATCACCACGCGTAAACGCGGCAACCCCATCGACACGGTGGTCTCTGAGCTGATGATTTTCGTCAACAGCGAATGGGGCAAACTGTTGGCCGACAATGGCGTGGCCGCGATCTACCGCGTGCAGCAAAACATGAAAACACGCATGACGACTGATGCACTGCCGCACGAGGGTTTGGGTGTTGCGCAATACGCGTGGTCAAGCTCGCCATTACGTCGTTATGTGGACTTGATCAATCAGCGGCAACTGATCGCGCTCATACGCGCGGAATCGCCGCCTTATCAAAAGCGCTCGCCGGTGCTCAATGAAATCGCGCGGCGATTCGATGTGACCTACGACGCTTATAACGAATTTCAGCGCAATCTGGAGCGTTATTGGTGCCTGCGTTATTTTGAACAGGAAGGCATTAATCAATTCGATGGCGCGATGATTCGCGATGAGCTGGTGCGTGCAAACGGCATGCCACTGGTGGTGAAGCTCAACAAAAACCCGGATCTGCCCACCAAAACACCGGTCACCGTTCAAGTCGGGCCGCTGAATTATTGGGATGTGTCCGGCGAATTTTCACTCATCGCGTCGCCCGAATCGACGTAATGGAACCTCTGATCAAGTCCATTCCGAAAGTCTTGCGTCGATATTGGGGCATCTGCGGCCGGGTTTGGCAAATGAGACGCCTCGTGCGGTAGCCTAGGCAACGCACCTTCGTCGCGCGCCTTGCATATGCCCCCAATCTCAACACAATCTTTTCGAAAGCGACTTAATCAGAGGTTCCCAGGCTTTAGAATCATGTAATGTTTTTACGCCCTTCGCCGCACGTCGCGATGCTCGATAAACCCCGCGAACTTGCCCATCAGTGGAACGCCCGCATCGATGCCAGACTCGACGCGGTGGCCGCCCTCCCTCCGCCGCCGGTGTTGCTGTCAGTACAAAAAATGATTGCCGTGTCGATACCCACACAAATTGCGGTGTGCGCCTCGGTTTCCATTCATCTTTTTTTGATTCTTGCAGTTGGTGCCAAGCTATTTGACCCGAAAAATTTCATGCCGCCTCACAACGCGATGGACGTGGTGCTGGTCAACGCAAAATCATCGAACAAACCGACCAAGGCGGACGCGTTGGCGCAGGCGAACCTGGATGGTGGCGGCAATACCGATGAAAAGCGCCGCGCTAAAACACCGCTGCCCGCCGTCGATCAAACTGCGGCGAAAAATGAAAAGATGGCCGAGCAACGCGTCAAGCAGCTTGAGCAGGAAATGAAAACGCTGATGACGCAGGCAAAATCCAGCGCCAAAATTTTGCAGGGAGAAGTCAGTCAGCAGCCCTCCGGTGCGCCCAAGCCATTAAGCTCAGTCCAACTGCTGCAACAATCGATGGAAATCCAGCGGCTGGAAGCGGAACTGGCCAAGGAGCAGGAGGCATATCAACAGCGCCCCAAACGCAAGTTCATTGGCGGGCGCACGACAGAGTATCGGTTCGCACAATTCGTCGATAACTGGCGCATTAAAATCGAACGCGTCGGCAATTTGAATTATCCGGAAGAAGCCAAAAGAACAGGTTTGCAGGGCCAATTACAGTTGACCGTGGCGATCAAGGCCAATGGCGAAGTCGAAGACATCAAGGTGGAACGCTCATCGGGCAGCAAGACGCTCGATCAGGCCGCCAAGCGCATCGTGATGTTGTCAGCACCATTCGACCGGTTCCCCGACAACATCAAGCGTGACACCGATGTCTTGCACATTACGCGCACGTGGATATTTGGCCGGGATGAAACGTTGACGTCGAAGTAGCGGATGGGTGGGCGTATTCTGGGAACTTCTAAAAACCCTGTCGTACCGGCGAAGGCCGGTATCCAAGTTTTGTAAGTAACTGACACTGTTTGCAAACTTAGGCCCCGGCCTTCGCCGGGGAGACAATGTTGAGGTTTTTAGAAGTTCCCTTCTATGTAAAGCGCCATTCGGCGGGCACTTCAGGCCGAGAATGCTTGTAACGCCGCTCCAGTGCTAGAGTCTGGCAATTTTATCGCCACGTGAATAGCCGACTATTTGATGAACTTCACCGCACGTCCCAGCGCGATCAATCCGGCAAAGAACGCCACGCTCAACACCATCCCCACGAGCACCGTTGCGATGGCCAGCGAGATGCCCGATAACCCCAGCTTCGACACACCCCAATGCGCGATCAGCGATCCGGGTACGGCGGCGATGAGAATGGCGACAACAGATAGTAAATAGGATTTCATGTCTTTGGTGGTTACTTGGGTGTGAACGTATCCCCGACTGTCTGGATTGGTGCTGCCGTCAGGCGTGGGATGCAAACTATTCATGGTTTGATTAGCTTATCGGGTAAAAGTTTATAAATTGGGGGCAAGCCAGCGTTCAGCCAGCGCAATATCCCAGCCTTTGCGCTGCGCGTAATCGGCCAATTGGTCGCGATCAATCTTGCCGACCGCAAAATACTTGGCTTGCGGATGCGAAAAATAAAATCCTGAAACAGCCGCCGTCGGCCACATCGCAAACGAATCCGTCAAGGTAATGCCGGCGTTGTCTGGCGCATTCAGCAACGCGAACAACGGCCCCTTCTCGGTATGCTCCGGGCAGGCGGGATAGCCCGGTGCAGGGCGTATGCCCGTATATTTCTCTGCGATCATCTCGCCGCTACTCAAGGCTTCATCGGGGGCATAGCCCCAGTATTCACGCCGCACTTTCCAATGCAGGTGCTCGGCAAACGCTTCAGCCAGTCGATCTGCCAGCGCCTTGATCATGATTGAGTTGTAGTCGTCGTTGGCGGCGGCATAGGCCTGCGCACGTTCCTCACAGCCGAGACCCGCTGTGACGGCAAACGCGCCAATATAGTCGGCAAGGCCGCTAGATTTTGGCGCAATAAAATCCGCCAAACACTGGTTTGCGTTGCCCGGCGGCTTTTCGTTTTGCTGGCGCAGATGATGGAAGGTTTGTGCGACGGTCGTGCGCTCGGAGTCGGCAT
>JAYURJ010000120.1:0-4373 GCA_043756275.1 Betaproteobacteria bacterium
GGGGCGACAGTGGTGAATAATCGACCGGGTCCCGATGAGAGTCGCCGAGTAACGCAGAAGCGACAGGGGCATTCCGCGAGGACTGTCTGAGGGCGAGCAAAAACAAAACCGTTTGCGGTAGCCCATCTACGAGCCCGAGTTCCGCAGCGGCCTGTCGTTTCGAGTAACGCAGGGCACCCCGGCGCTTTTGCCGGGGCGACGAACCTCGGGTCGCCTTCTTTTGCTTACTTTTCTTGACGAAGCAAGAAAAGTAAGTAGCCGCCGGGCTACCCCCGGCATCTCCATCGGCCGAAACCGATCCCGGATTGCTCTGCTAATGCAAACTTCGTTTTATGGACCAGATCGCGTGCCAAGATAGGTTGGAGCATGAGTGGCAACGCCCGTTCCCGTGATATCGGCGTTTGGGAAAATCATTACTTGTGGTAGCGCTGCACTCGAAGTTGCAACATTATCGAATGTCCCAAAATCGCGACGTACCTCTTGAATTATCCGCTTCGCGAGTTTCACGGGATCAACCTTGAACTGAGACTCAGCGCTATCGAGTTCGATCGCTGCAGGAAAGTCTTGGCTAAGCCAACCTATGGGCATCGAAGTGCCGCTTCTCGACTGCTTTGAAAGAGTCACTTCGTGAAGAATACCATTGCGGAAGACTTGCCAAAATTCTTTCGCCCTACCGATATTCGCAAGATCCGGAAACACTTTGACCAGTTCGACGTAAAAAGTATCATCCAATTTTCTAGCACCTAACTTCAGTCTTTGACGCAGATGTCGCTCAAGTAGCGGAAAGGCGATCATCAAGATAGGAATTCCAGCGTTCCGTACTGGATATAACATCTCCAAGGTCTGTGCGTACCACGCTTCAAAATTTTCTAGATTTGTCGCCATATTGCACCCTTATTTCTTCACCCCAAAACAATGCTCCAAAGAAGGAAACCCCCCACCCCTAACCTCCCCCGCATATTCCGCCACCGCCTCCGAAACAATCCCCCCTATATCCCGATACCGCTTCGCAAACTTCGGCGTGAAATCCGGAAACAGCCCAAGAATATCCTCCGTCACCAACACCTGCCCATCACAAGCCGGTGACGCCCCAATCCCAATCGTCGGTACTTTCAGCGATTCGGTAATCGCCCTCGCCACCGGCTCCATCGTGCCCTCAATCAACACCGAAAACGCGCCCGCCTTCTCGAAACGCTTGGCAAGCGCAGGCCACCTCAATAACGCATCCGCTTCCTTGCCCTGCGCCTTGAATCCACCCATCTCATGCACCCGCTGCGGCATCAGGCCAATGTGTGCCATTACCTGAATGCCCCGCGCAGACAGAAATTCAACCGTGTCCACCAATTCCTCGCCGCCTTCGAGCTTTAGCGCCTGCGCGCCGCTCTCGGCTATGGCGCGGGCGCAATTGCGGTAAGCCTGTTCATGCGATTCCTGATAAGTGCCGAACGGCATATCGAGAATGACGGCTGAATGGCTGGCGCCGCGTATGACGGCCTTGCCGTGATTGATCATCGTGTCCAGTGTGACGGCAAGTGAGTTTTCCATCCCGTACACGACCATGCCCAGCGAATCGCCCACCAGCAGTACGTCGCAGTGGGGATCCAGCAACTGCGCCATCGGTTTGGTATAGGCCGTGAGCATGACGATTTTGCTCTTGCCTTTCATGCCGCGGAGGTCGGGAATGCTGATGCGTTTTTGCGGATTGTGGGTGCTCATGGGATAAGAAAAGTGAAGGTTACGAGGATGACGATTTTAAAGCGTTATTATTGCGCTTAACTTCAAATTTTCAGGATCTCCAATGACACTAATCGTCCGCTGGTTCATCAATGCGCTGGCACTCATGCTGGTCGCGTATCTTTATTCCGGGGTCAAGGTCGAGGGCATTTTTGCGGCCTTGATTGCGGCGCTGGTGCTGGGCCTCGTCAATGCGATCATACGCCCACTGTTGGTGCTGCTGACGCTGCCGGTGACAGTCCTGACCTTGGGGCTGTTTATCTTTATTATCAATGCGTTCCTGTTCTGGTTTGTGGCTGAGGTCGTAAAAGGCTTCACAGTGACCGGTTTCATGGCAGCCTTGATCGGCTCGCTCATGTTCAGCGTTGTGACGCTGCTTACAAGCTGGCTGATATTTACCAAGAAATAGTCGTTACCGCTGCGGGAAACGATTTTTGAGGCCGCAAAGCCTCCATTGCCACTAAAAATCGCAGTTTTCCAACGTTTTGTCTTGAATTTGTCAGGAACGCCCTCAATTCCTGCATGATCTTGTTTATTCTGGAGTTTTGTCATGTCGGACCCTATTGAGAACGCCACCGCAGAGGCGTCAGCCGAAGCAGAATCGGCCCAGCCCCTCACATCCTTGGAACAACGCATCAGCGATCTTGAAAAAGCGCTTGCTGAAGCCGAAGTGAAAGCGACCGAAAACTACGACCAGTTTGTGCGTGCCAAGGCGGAGATGGAGAATATCCGCCGCCGCTCGGCAGAAGATGTATTGAAGGCGCAGAAATTCGGCGTGGAAAGAATCGCCGATGCGCTGCTTGCTGTGAAAGACAGCATGGATGCGGCGCTGGTGGTGGAAAACACTTCCGTTGAATCATTCAAAACCGGTGTTGAATTAACCGCACGCCAGCTCACGAATGTTTTTGAGAAATTCTCGATTGTGGAAGTGAACCCGGTCGGCGAAAAATTTGACCCGACCAAACACCAGTCGATTGCCGCACTTCCATCCGAGCAGGCTCCCAATACAGTGGTCAACGTCATGCAAAAAGGCTATCTGCTGCACGAGCGGATACTGCGTCCGGCGCTGGTGACGGTGGCCAAGGAAAAATCAGCCGCAGGCGGGGCGTAAAACAAAAGCATTGATGCCACCCGGCAACGCTTGAATTCCAGCTGAATAGCCCTACATTCAACACAGTCATTTAATTCACCGCGCTTAAACCGCGAAATTCAGAAAATCAAGGGAAACATCATGGGAAAAATCATCGGTATTGACTTGGGAACCACCAATAGCTGCGTATCCATCATGGAGGGCGGCGTACCCAAAGTCATCGAAAATGCTGAAGGCGCGCGTACGACGCCTTCGATCGTTGCCTATCAGGACGACGGCGAAATTGTGGTCGGCGCATCTGCCAAGCGGCAGGCCGTGACCAACCCGAAGAACACGCTATTCGCGGTGAAACGATTGATTGGCCGGCGCTTTGAAGAAAAAGAAGTGCAGAAAGACATCGGTCTGATGCCGTACAAAATCTTCAAGAACGACAACGGCGATGCATGGGTGGAAGCGCAGGGCAAAAAGATGGCACCGCCGCAAGTATCAAGCGAAGTGCTGCGCAAGATGAAAAAAACGGCGGAAGACTATCTCGGTGAGGAAGTGACCGAGGCCGTCATCACGGTGCCCGCTTATTTTAACGACAGCCAGCGCCAAGCCACCAAAGATGCGGGCCGTATTGCTGGTCTGGATGTCAAACGCATCATTAACGAACCGACCGCAGCGGCACTGGCGTTCGGCATGGACAAACAGGAAGGCGATCGCAAGATTGCGGTGTATGACCTGGGTGGCGGCACGTTTGACGTATCGATCATCGAAATCGCCTCGGTGGACGGCGAGCATCAATTCGAAGTTTTGAGTACCAATGGAGACACTTTCCTCGGCGGCGAAGATTTCGATCAACGCCTGATGGATTATTTGTGCGACGAATTCAAGAAGGATCAAGGGATCGACTTGAAGAAGGATGTGCTCGCGTTGCAGCGACTGAAAGAAGCCGCTGAAAAGGCCAAGATCGAGTTGTCGTCGACGCAGCAAACGGAAGTCAACTTACCCTACATCACGGCTGACGCGAACGGCCCGAAACACTTGGCAGTGAAACTCACGCGCGCCAAATTCGAAGCGCTGGTCGATGAATTGATCGAACGCACGATCAAGCCCTGCGAAATGGCGATCAAGGACTCGGGTTTAAAAATCAGTGACATCTCCGACGTGATTCTGGTCGGTGGTCAGACCCGCATGCCGAAGGTGCAGGAAAAAGTAAAAGAAATCTTTGGTCGCGAGCCCCGCAAAGACGTAAACCCTGATGAAGCCGTGGCCGTTGGTGCCGCAATTCAAGGCGGTGTGTTGAAGGGCGATGTGAAAGACGTGCTGTTGCTCGACGTCACTCCTTTATCGCTCGGTATTGAGACGTTGGGTGGTGTATCGACCAAGCTGATCAAGAAAAACACGACGATTCCGACCAAGGCCTCGCAGGTGTTCTCCACTGCCGACGACAATCAATCGGCAGTCACCATCCACGTGCTTCAGGGTGAGCGTGAATTGGCTACCGGCAATAAATCGCTGGGGCAATTCAACCTCGAAGGCATTCCGCCGTCGGCGCGCGGCATGC
>JAYURJ010000121.1:0-12863 GCA_043756275.1 Betaproteobacteria bacterium
CGATGGCAATACAGCGGTGTGGGTAGACGGCGTGCCGCGCTGGAATGCGAAGAGTGGGAGCACTGCGGGTTTAATGCCGACAGACGTGGGTGGACCGGCGGGGTATTTGAGGTCGACTAACGTGGACGCGCCAGTGCCGTCTGTGAAGGCTGCTACGCGTACAAAGAAGGTTACTAAAGCTCGCGTTAAGAAATCTGGCGCAAAGAAAAATACGAAGCCTCGACTTTTACAATAGTGTCGATCCTTTGAATCCGAAACCGTTGCCTGCTAGACCGAATAAATTCGTCAAAAGTGGCGGGTTTGTTTTGTTGCTAATCGTACTGTCGATGCTCGGCATTCTTGGTGCAGTTTTTGTGGCTGCGCTTGCCACTGATAAAAACAAGACTTCGAGGAGTGAGTCTACCTCGGCTGCATTGGCGAAAGCCAAGGAGGCTTTGCTTGCATATGCAATTACGGGCGATGCTGCCGGTCGGCCCGGTGAATTTCCGTGCCCTACTTCTGTGGCAACGAACTTAGCCACTTATGGTACATCCGCAACAGGATGTGCAACCATTAGTCTAGGGCGGCTACCGTGGAAAACGCTTGGCATACAAGAGATTTTTGACGGCGATGGTGAACCACTTTGGTATGTTGTGTCACCTAAATTTCGACCGCCGTTTTCGGCTGCAAGAATTATCAACAGCGATACCGTGGGTGATTTAACTGTTTATGGGGCAACTGGAAGCGCGGTGCTTGAAAGCAGAGCTGTCGTGATTATATTTTCAGCTGGCGCGCCGATCGCCAGTCAAAATCGAACCACCGCCGTCTCTCTTTGTGCAACGACATCGACGAGTATTGCGGGCAACATTTGTGCGGCAAATTATCTCGAAAGTAGTTCCGGTCGAAATAACGCGACGAATGCGGGGCCGTACATTGCTGATCGTCAGAGCGCAACATTTAACGACCAGCTTGTCTACATTACGACGGCTGACTTCATTCCAAAAATCGAAGAACGGGTTGTCACAATCCTTAAGCGAACCTTGGATGATTACTACCTGACGAACCTTTACTATCCATACGCCTCAAATTATCCCGACAGCACACTCGCAGCTGGGTTGAACTGCGCCAACGGGAAATATTCGGGTAGATTGCCGTCTGACATTGCGCCCCCTCCCGTTCCGCCAGAGCTACAGTGTGCTGGTTTGGCAGAGTGGCAGCCGGTCGGCAATCCAAACGGTTTGCCCGCGTGGTTCTCGGTGAACAAGTGGAACACATCAATTCACTATGTCATAGGTAAGGCCTATGCAATTGGCGGATCAAAGGTCTGCGGTGGGCTGGGAGATTGTCTGACGGTCGATGGCGACAGCACCGTTCAAGCTATGTTTATTCTCCCCGGTATTACGACATCGGCGCAAAGTCGTCCATCCAACGTTCCTTCAAATTATCTCGAAACCACCGCAAACTTAGATGAATGGCCGACACCAGTAAACTATACGTACTCCACAACAACCTCCAAACTACCTTCGCGCGACCGCGTCGTCGCAATCAAAAACTGATGGGAAATTTGCCTCCGATGAAACGAATTTTGGGTAACAGGCTTGGGAATGACAAGGGGTTTTCTCTCGTTGAGATTGCCGTTGTCTTGATAATTTTGTCCGTATTGCTCGCCATTGTCGCCGTGCCCGTTACAACTCAGTTGAACCAAAGACGCGTCGCGGAAACACAACGATTGCTGGACTTGGCTCAGCAAGCGCTCATTGGTTACGCCACGGCAAATGGCAGGCTCCCGTGTCCTGCGACCGATGGCACCATCATTGGTGCGGTTAACTCATTTGGTGATGAGCGATTTGTTGGTGGGGGTTCGGCTGCGACGGGGCAATGTGAGTATTGGGCTGGGTTTTTGCCCGCTGTAGCGCTTGGACTTAGTCCAGTAGATAGTCAGGGATTTATGATTGATGCATGGGGACTACAACAAAATCGTATTCGGTACGCTGTGTGGGGGTCTACCGCAGCACCAGTGGGCGGGGAACCCTATCCGTTTACCAAGACGGACGGCATGAAGACCGCAACAACCGCTGTACTCGCCGCAGCGAACAAATTTCTCGTTGTATGCCAGTCTGCCCCACAGGGTGTTCCACTGCCAACTGCGGGGGTCGCGGGAGCAGCAAATACATGTGGCGCAGGCGTCGTAAGGCTTACAGACAAGGCACCTGTCGTGGTCTATTCGTCAGGCATAAATGCGCCTTCGGGTGGCACGGGAACAGACGAGGTTTTCAACGCTAAGACAACGGCTGTACAAACATATGCATTTGTGTCCCATACGCCTACCCCCGGGCCAACAAACGAATTTGATGATATCGTCAGCTGGATGTCGCTGAATTTGCTCTTCAATAATATGCAAACTGCGGGAAAATTGTAAGCCATTGCCATCATTCGCACTGACCTTATTCGGAGAACATGCGGCCTCCGGAGGAACAGGCACCGATGAGGCCCATAACGTTGATGCCGATGCGTATTTCGTATCTCACACACCAACGCTTGCCGGTTCTGCCGCTGGTGAATTCGATGACATCGTTACCTGGGCTTCTATCAACACCCTCTTTGCCCGTATGGTCCAAGCGGGCAAACTGCCATAAATAGCTGATCGCAAATTTTTTTTGGCATGGCAATCTCTAACACTGGTGCGGCTTACGCAGCAGAAAATTGCCTGAAACCCGCATCAATGCTGGGACTTTAGCTTTTATCCCTGCAGCAATCGCATCTCCGCCCGCGCCAGCGCTTTTGGCGCGCCCGCCAGCACCAATACATCGCCAGCTTGCAGTTGCATGTCTGGTTGCAATTTGGTTTCGCGTACGCCTTTGCGGCGCAGTGCGACAAGCTGAATGCCCAACGCTTCCAACTTGAGCACCTCGAACGTCTTCCCAACCGCGTCAGCGCCCTCATCGACCAATATCGATTGCATGCGCGTTTGGTGGCTGTCGAATTCAGTATCGGCAACATCGGTGACACCTGGGAAAAATCCGCGCATCAATGCGTAGCGTTCGCTGCGCACCTGCCGCAAGCGCGCCAGCACTTTATTGAGCGGCAGTCCGAGCAGCAGCATCGTCTGGGTCGCCAGCATGAGCGAGCCCTCGACAACTTCGGCCACGATTTCTGCGGCACCGGCACCTTTCAGTTTTTCAACATCCGTGTCATCGAAAGTACGCACGATCACCGGCACTTCGGGCCGCAATGAGCGCACATGCGAAAGTATTGTCATTGCCGCGTGGGTGTTTGCAAAACTCACCACAACGGCCGCAGCGCGCGCCAATCCCGCTGCGGTCAGCACTTCTTTTTTCGTGCCGTCACCGAACATGACAGAATCGCCGCCAGCAGCGGCTTGCTTGACGCGGGTGGGATCGGTGTCGAGCGCGATAAGCGGAATGCTCTCGTGCTCCAGAAAGCGCGCCAGACTTTGGCCTGAGCGCCCGTAACCGCAAATAATCACGTGGCCGCGCTTGGCCATCGCCTGAATGGCCAATTGCTGCAACTGCACCGCGCGCATTTCCCATTCGCCTGCGACCAGATACATGACGATCTTTTCGCTCTTGGCTAAGATGAAGGGCGACAGCAGCATCGAAATCAGCATCGCCCCCAACACCACTTGCAACGTCGCAGCGGGCACCGCATTGATCTGGCCCGCCAGCGAGAGCAGCACGAAGCCGAATTCCCCGGCGGGGGCCAGCGCCAATCCGCAACGCAGCGCAACCCCTTTATCATTTTTGAAAAACAACGCCAGCCCGACGACGATCAAAAATTTGAATACCATCAATGCCGCCAGCACCAGCAGTACCAGCGCCCAGCGATCCAGCACGGCGATCAAATTGAGGAGCATGCCGATGGTGACAAAGAACAAGCCGAGCAGCACATCGCGGAAAGGCTTGATATCGTCTTCCACCTGATAGCGATACTCGGTTTCAGAAATCAGCATGCCGGCCAGAAACGCGCCCAGCGCCAGCGAGAGCCCCGCCACTTCAGTGATCCACGCCAGCCCCAAGGTGACGAGTAACACCGTCAGCACAAAAAGCTCAGATGACTTTTGCCGCGCGACCACGCCGAACAGCGCACGCGTCAAGCGTTGGCCCACCGTCAGAATCAGGAATAAAACGATGGCCGCTTTGGCCAGCGCCCAGCCAACTTCGATAGCCAGCGCGCCGCCGGAAAGTGCCAGCGCCGGCACCAATACCAGCAACGGCACCACGGCCAAATCCTGAAACAGCAAGACACCAACAATCTGCTTTCCGTGTGGAGAGTGCAACTGCGCCTGATCCGATAACACTTTGATGCTGATGGCAGTCGATGACATGGCCAGAATGCCGCCCAGAATGAAGCCGACCTGCCAGCTTTGTCCGGCAAGCAAGGCAATGATGATAACGAGCACCATCGTCAGCCCAACCTGCATTCCGCCAAACCCCAATACTGAGCGCCGCATCGCCGTCAATTGCGGCAGGGAAAACTCCAGCCCGATTGAGAACATCAGGAACACGACACCAAATTCGGCCAGATAGCGCGTCTCGGGCGTGTCGGGTACAAATCCCAATGCATGCGGCCCGATCAGCGCCCCGACCACAAGGTAGCCCAGAATCGCTGGCATGTTGACGCGCCTGAACACCACCACCGTCACTACGGCGGTAGCCAGCAAAATCAATACGATGGGTAAAGTGGAATGTGCGGTCACTGGTTCTGTTTTTTGCTTTATTGAAATCCGTTATGAATGATTGCAAGACGCATTCGTGGATGGACAACGCACACTTCCCACCTTTGAAAAAGGCGGCCCCAAGCCGTGTCGCGTACTACCATAACGGTACAATAGTCTCATGGAAAGTTTATTACATCCCCGCTCTATTGCCGATACGGCGCGCACCCTGAAATTGGCGCGGGAAACACTCGATATTGAAGCCGATGCGGTGCGCGCGCTGTCGCTGAAGCTCGGCGACGCCTTCATCGCGGCGCACAAACTTCTTTTTGAGGTCACCGAGAATAAAGGCCGCGTCGTGGTGACTGGCATGGGCAAGAGTGGCCACATCGGCGGCAAGATTGCATCCACGCTCGCGTCCACCGGTACGCCGGCATTTTTTATGCATCCGGGCGAAGCCAGCCATGGTGACTTGGGCATGATCACCAAGGATGACGTAGTGATCGCCATTTCAAATTCTGGCGAATCCGACGAAATTTTGAAAATCCTGCCGCAGCTAAAGCGCCGCGGCACGCCGGTCATCGCGATCACCGGACGCCCCAATTCCACGCTTGCCCTCGCAGCGGCAGTGCATCTGGATGCAGCCGTGGAAAAAGAGGCGTGCCCGCTCAATCTCGCCCCCACCGCCAGCACCACCGCCACGCTGGCACTTGGAGACGCGCTCGCCGTCACGCTGTTGGATGCGCGTGGCTTTGGCGAAGAGGATTACGCAATGCACCACCCGGGCGGCTCGCTGGGGCGGCGCCTGCTCATGCACGTAAGTGATGTGATGGTGACTGGAGACCGCGTGCCAACCGTGACGCTCGATGCGCTGTTGCCGGCCGCAATCATGGAGATGACCAAGAAGGGGTTGGGAATGACCGCGGTGGTCGATGCGCGCGGCGAGCTGGCTGGCGTATTCAGCGACGGCGATTTGCGACGGGCATTGGAAGCACAGGACAGCATCAAAACAACCCGGATCGCAGACATCATGACGCGCACGCCCAAAACTATCGCCGCGCAATGTCTGGCAGTCGAGGCGGCAGAGCTGATTCAGCGCCACAAAATTGGCTCAAGCGGTTTGCTGGTGGTCGATGAGCACAATAAATTGGTCGGTGCGGTGCATGTGTTGGACCTAATGCGCGCAGGGGTGTTGTAATGGCCTTGAGCGTAGAACTAATTGATCGCGTTCGTCACATCAAGCTCGCTATTTTTGATGTCGACGGCGTACTGACCGACGGCAGTTTGCATTACGGGCCAAACGGTGAGGAATTGAAAGTGTTCAATGCGCTCGATGGCCATGGACTGAAGCTGCTGCAGGAGTCCGGCGTCGCGTTGGCCATCATTTCAGGCCGCCAATCAAAGGCGCTGGAGCGGCGCGCGAAAGATTTGCGCATTACCCAGCTTTTTATGGGCGTGGAAAACAAGTTGAACATGTTCGAGACATTGCTTAAAAGCCTTTCGCTTGTGCCGACGCAAAGTGCCGGTATTGGCGACGACGTGATCGATCTGCCGTTCCTGACGCGCTCAGGCTTCGCTGCCTGCGTGCCGTCTGCACCTGCGTATGTGAGAGAGCGCGTGCATTATGTGACGACCGCGCAAGGTGGCCACGGCGCGGTACGCGAATTTTGTGACGTGATCATGCAGGCGCAGGGCACTTGGGATGCCGCCCTCAAAAAATATCTGGACTAAAAATGCTTTGGATTAAATCGTTTCACATCATCTTTATGGTTGCCTGGTTTGCGGGCCTGTTTTATTTGCCGCGCCTGTTTGTGTACCACGCACAGACGGATGACAAAATTTCCAGCGAACGCTTTAAGGTGATGGAGCGAAAGCTCTACGTCGGCATCATGACGCCGTGCATGGTGCTCACCCTCGGCTTGGGCATGTGGCTGTGGCTGGGCTACGGCTTTCGCGGTGGCTGGCTGCACGCAAAATTGGCGCTGGTGCTGCTGCTCATCGCGCATCATTTTTACTTGGGCAAACTGATTCGTGATTTCAAGGCTGATCGCAACAAACACGGCCATGTTTTTTATCGTTGGCTCAATGAAATTCCCGTACTACCGGCGCTGATCGGTATCGTCATACTCGTTGTTGTGAAGCCATTCTGATGGAACATTATTTCGCGCCGTGTCCACGCGGCCTTGCCGGTGTGCTGGCAGACGAAATCAACACGTTGGGGGCCACCACGGCCCATGCACAGGAGGCCGGTGTGGCCTTCGAGGGCGACAAACCGCTCGGCTATCGCGTTAATTTGCATTCGCGCGTTGCCAGCCGGGTGTTACAGCGCGTTGCGCATTTTCCCTATGCCAACGAACAACAGATTTACGATGCTGCCGCCATGCTTGCCTGGCCAAGCTGGTTTGATGTGTCGTGTACGATCAAGGTTGAAATCAACGCCCATCGCTGTCCACTCAAAAGTCTCGATTTCATCACGCTGCGCGTGAAGGATGCTGTCTGCGACAAATTCCGCGAACAAGTCGATTCGCGACCGTCCGTTGACGCGCGTGATCCCGACATTCGTATTCATGTGTTTCTCGATGCCACCGATGCCAGCCTTTATCTTGATCTCTCGGGCGAGCCGTTGTTCAAGCGTGGCGTGCGCGACCACACGGGTGAAGCGCCACTGAAGAAAAATCTCGCTGCCGGCATCATCAAGCTAAGCGGCTGGCAACCTGATGAGGCATTTCTCGATCCGATGTGCGGCAGCGGTACATTTTTGATCGAAGCCGCCGAGATGGCACTGGATATTGCGCCCGGATTGTCAGGCGGCAAGCTGCGTGAATACGCGTTTACGAAGCTAAAAAGTTTCGACAAGACCGCCTGGGACGCGCAGGTTATAGAAGCCCAGAAGCGGATCAAACCGAATACGCTGCTGCCGATTTTTGGTACTGATAAATTCGGTTATGCCATCACCGATGCGCGCGAAAATCTCACCGCCAATGGGCTGATCGACTGTGTGCACCTGAAGCAGGTGAGCATCCTTGAAGTTGCAGCACCTGCGACCAGCGGCGTGTTGGTCACCAATCCTCCCTACG
Organism: Betaproteobacteria bacterium; assembly: GCA_043756275.1. GTDB lineage: Bacteria > Pseudomonadota > Gammaproteobacteria > Burkholderiales > Usitatibacteraceae > UKL13-2. Next base: position 7,732 of record JAYURJ010000121.1, read on the forward strand.
GCGAACGCCTCGGTGACACGACCGATCTTGCTGAGCTATACCCTAAGCTGGGCGACTGGTTGAAACAGAAATTCGCCGGGTGGCGCGCCTATTTCTTTACCGGAGACCCGCAGCTTGCCAAAGGGGTTCGCTTATCGGCAAGCAAGCGTACGCCATTATTCAACGGCAAGATTGAGTGTCGGCTGTTTGAATACAAGATCATCGCGGGCAGCAACCGCAAACCCGCATAAATTAAGTAAACCCTAGTACTGGCGCGGCCTACAAGATAAAAATTCCCCAAACCCCGCGACAGTGCTAGTGCTATCGATGTATCACCAGTCTCTCACGCTGGCGAAAAAGAAATTCCGGCGCAATGCCCATCATTGCCCGAACACTACGCGACAAATGTGCAGAATCGGCAAACCCTGCCGATAGCGCGGCAGTTGTCAGCGAATCACCCGCGATGGCCAAATCCAGCGCGCGCCGCATTTTCAACCAAAGCACATATCGACGCACCGGCACGCCAACCACTTTTTTGAACAGGTGCGCGAAACGCGATGGCGATAAATGAACCCGTGCTGAAAGAGATTCAATGCTGCCGTAGGCCTCAGGCGAGTCGCGCAAAAATGCCAACGCCGCATTGATGCGCGCATCCACATAGGACGGATGACCGGCGTGCATGTGCGCAAATCCGAAAATGCGCGCGAGCAACACATCGGCTTCATCGCGGGTTGTATCGAATTCGTAGAGTTTGAAAAACTCGCGGCGATTGGTCTGCGCGCATGCAAAGGCACGCGGCACGTTATCAATTTGTTCGAGTGCCCGCTGAAAGTTTGTGCTCTCAGGCTCCCAGTAAAGGGCGGCGATGCTTGATGAGGCCAGATCGGTGGCGTACTCGGTTTCTGAAGGTAGATAGATCACTTCGTTTTCGAGCACAGCGCCCGAACCGAGTGTCACCCGCAGTTTTCCTTCCCGGGCGATCAGCCAGGTCGCGGCATGATTACGGTGTGGAGAGGTCTTGGTGCTGGGGCCGAGATAAAGAAATCTTTCCGGCCAGGCGTAGATGTGAATTTTCGTGTCGATGCTGGTCATGGTCGCCACATCATACGAGAACAGCATGAATATTCAATTGAATAGCCAGTTTATTCAAGAACACAGCAGGTTTCTACAAGAACCCTGCCACTGCGGCTCCCATACTATTCATGCGTTCAACAACCTTTGAAAGGAGCGCATCATGAAACACTTTTATGACAGGTCAAAAACTCAAGACGCCGCACTGGCCATGGTGTTGATATTTTTGGTGATGGGCAGTGGCGTGTCTTTGCTACACGCATTTGCGCAGATAGCCTGACGATTATTTGACGATCTCCAGATGTTCCAGGCCGGCCGCCAAGTCTTTCTCTTTGGAGTTCTTGCCTTCCAGTTTGATCTTGAGACGCAGATCGTTGAGCGAATCAGCATTGCGTAGCGCATCTTCATACGAAATGTGGTCGCCTTCGTAGAGATCGAACAACGCCTGATCGAACGTCTGCATGCCGATCTCGCGCGAGCGCTTCATTACTTCCTTGATTTCGTGAACTTCGCCTTTGAATATCAAATCCTGAATAAGTGGCGAGTTAAGCAGAATCTCGATCGCCGCGATACGGCCTTTGCCTTCTTTTTTGGGGATCAGTCGCTGCGAGACAAACGCTTTCAGGTTCAGTGACAAATCCATCAGCAATTGATGGCGTCGCTCTTCAGGGAAGAAATTGATGATGCGATCCAGCGCCTGGTTGGTCGAGTTGGCGTGTAACGTCGACATACACAGATGCCCGGTCTCAGCAAACGCGATCGCATAATCCATCGTTTCGCGATCCCGAATTTCGCCGATCAGAATCACATCCGGCGCTTGGCGCAGGGTGTTCTTCAGTGCAGCGAACCAGTTGTCGGTATCGACCCCAATTTCCCGCTGCGTAATGACGCAATTCTTGTGGTCATGCACGTACTCAACCGGATCTTCAATCGTAATGATATGACCGTAACTGTTTTCGTTGCGGTAGCCGATCATCGCCGCGAGCGTCGTGGATTTGCCGGAACCAGTGCCACCGACCAGAATCACCAGCCCCCGTTTGGTCATCACCACGTCCTTGAGCACGGGTGGCAGGTTCAAATCTTCCATCTTCGGAATCGTGGTCGTGATGGTCCGCAACACCATACCGATGCGGCCCTGCTGCACGAACGCGTTCACCCGATACCGACCGATGCCTGCCGGCGCGATGGCGAAATTACATTCCTTGGTCGATTCAAATTCTGCGGCCTGCTTGTCAGTCATGACCGAGCGGGCGATTTCACCGGTATGAATGGGCGACAGGCTTGACGACGACACCGGTGTCATCTTGCCGTCGATTTTCATCGCTGGCGGAAATCCGGCGGTGATGAACAAATCCGAAGCCCTCTTGGCAAGCATCGCTCGCAGAAGCTCATGGACAAATTTAAGCGCTTGTTCTCGTTCCATAGTTCACCCTACCTCAACAACGCAACGTTACGACCAGTGACTGGTGTGTGCAGATGCACTATTTAATTGAAATTATCTTTGTTGGCGGCCTTGTTGCGCGCCTCGGCAACACTGATCACGTTGCGCTTGACCATATCGGAAAGATTCTGATCCATCGTTTGCATGCCAATCGCCGACCCGGTCTGGATCGCCGAATACATTTGCGCCACTTTGGCTTCGCGAATCAGGTTTCGAATCGCCGGCGTGCCAATCATGATTTCGTGCGCCGCAGCGCGACCGGTGCCGTCTTTGGTTTTACACAGTGTTTGAGAAATTACTGCGCGTAAAGATTCAGACAACATCGCGCGAATCATTTCTTTTTCAGCGGCCGGGAACACGTCGATAATCCGGTCTACTGTTTTTGCCGCAGAGCTGGTATGCAAGGTGCCGAACACCAGATGCCCCGTTTCTGCAGCCGTCATCGCCAGACGAATCGTTTCCAGATCGCGCATTTCACCGACCAGAATAATGTCCGGGTCTTCGCGCAATGCCGATTTGAGCGCGTTGGCAAATGACAACGTATGCGGCCCGACTTCACGCTGGTTGATCAGGCATTTCTTTGACTCGTGCACAAATTCAATCGGGTCTTCGACCGTGAGGATATGACCAAACTCGTTTTCGTTGATGTTGTTCACCATCGCCGCCAGCGTGGTGGATTTGCCCGAACCGGTCGGGCCGGTCACCAGCACCATGCCGCGCGGCTGATTGGCAATTTCAGCAAAAATCTTGGGCGCGTTCAGGTCCTCGAGCGAGAGGATTTTGGAAGGGATCGTACGCATGACGGCACCAGCACCTCGCTGATGATTGAACGCATTGACGCGAAAGCGGGCGAGGTTCGGAATTTCGAATGAAAAATCGCATTCCAGATTTTCCTCATATTGTTTGCGCTGGCCGTCATTCATGATGTCATAGATCATGCCGTGCACATCATCATGGGCCAACGCGGGCACGTTGATGCGGCGCACATCGCCATGGACGCGAATCATTGGCGGCAAACCCGCAGAAAGATGCAAGTCAGAGGCTTTGTTTTTGACACCAAAGGCCAGAAGTTCAGCAATTTCCATTTATACTTTTTCCTCTTTTTCAGCTTGATCGATGATCAACACAAAACTGACATTGAATGATCAAGGATCGGTAGACCCACTTTCCGATCCCGTTAACTGGCCTGCTTGACTAACCGCATTACAGCCCCTAATGCAGCCTCTAAAACGGCTGATTGCCAAGTGATTATGTCCACAATCGAATCGAACTTGCAACACATCCACGCCCAGATGAGTACCGTAATCGCGGCATTGCCGCCGTCGCTGCAAAAACCGGTCTCGTTAGTGGCGGTTTCCAAGACTAAATCGACAATCCAGATACGGGATGCATTCGTGGCCGGTCAGCGTGATTTTGGTGAGAATTACGTGCAGGAAGCGGTCGCCAAGATTGAAGCGTTGGATGCTTTGCACTCTCGCGGTATCGTCTGGCACTTCATCGGGCCACTACAAAGTAACAAGCTTAAATTGGTCGCAGCACATTTTGATTGGGTGCATGGTGTTGACCGCCTGAAAGTTGCCGCCTCGCTGTCCCGCCACCGCTCTGATGTCAACGCCAAACCGAACCCGCTCAACGTGTGCGTACAGGTCAATGTGAGTGGGGAGGCGAGCAAAGGCGGCGTAGCACCTGATGATGCGCTCGCTCTGGCGGCCGAGGTGTCACTGTTGTCTGGTCTCAAGTTGCGTGGTCTCATGACCATCATTGAAAATACCGTCGAAGAAACAGCCCAGCGCGCGCAGTTTCACAAGATGCGTACACTGTTCGATGCGATGCGATCAAACGCAATGGATGTTGATACGCTATCCATGGGGATGTCCCAGGATTTCACGATTGCCATTGCGGAAGGGGCGACGATGGTGAGAATAGGCAGCGCGATTTTTGGAGCTCGCGAATGAAGATTTTGTTTGTTGGCGGTGGCAACATGGCGCAGGCGATAATGGGTGGATTGATCGCACAAAAAAGCGCGCCTGAAAATTTTTGTGTCGTTGAACCGCTGCCCGAAACGCGCGCAAAAGTCACGGCCCTCGGCGTCAACACCGTTGCATCACTCACACCTGAGTTGGTTGTTTGTGATGCCATCGTGCTTGCGGTAAAACCGCAAATGATGAAAGAGGCAATTTCTCCGCTCGCGGGAAAACTGTCCACGCAGGTCGTGATCAGTATCGCCGCAGGCATAAACACTTCGAGCCTCGGTCTTTGGCTCGGGGATGGCACAAAACCATTCGATAACATTGTCCGCAGTATGCCAAATACACCAGCCCTGATTCGCGCAGGCATCACCGGCTTATATGCTGCTGCGGGTGTGCATGCACAAGGCCGTGAAATCGCCGAGGCACTACTGGGGGCCGTCGGCAAAACGGTCTGGTTCAATGACGAATCGATGCTTGATGCTGTGACCGCAGTGTCTGGCAGCGGACCGGCGTATGTTTTTTATTTTATCGAAGCACTTGAGCAGGCGGCGCTGGAAATGGGTTTTGATCAGACGACCGCGCATTTGTTTGCAACAGAAACGTTTCTTGGCGGCGCGCAACTGGCCGCGTCGGCCGCCGAACCGCCCGCAGTGCTGCGTGCACGCGTGACC
>JAYURJ010000122.1:0-39785 GCA_043756275.1 Betaproteobacteria bacterium
AAAACACCTCGTTCTTCGCATTGCAAAGGACGATAGCGACATTTGGGCGATAACCGTCTCGGTCAATCATGGCCCAAGCCCTTCCAATTCAAAAGTTAAGGTAATTCTTTCACAAAATGTGATAGGTGACTAGCCATAAAGTTATATTGTCTGCGATATGCCCGTGTAAAATATCAAGCTTGTCGTCAAAAAATTCACCGAAAACTTCAATAAATCATGCGCTTAACCAATTTCTTCCTGTCTACCCTCCGCGAGGCCCCGACCGACGCAGACGTGGTTTCACAAAAACTGATGCTGCGCGCCGGGATGATCAAAAAACTGGCATCTGGCATCTACACCTACATGCCGATGGGCCTGCGTTCGATTCGCAAGATCGAAAAGATCATTCACGAAGAAATGGCCGCCGCCGGTGCGGTGGAACTGCTGATGCCCGTCATCCAGCCCGCTGAGTTATGGATGGAGACCGGTCGCTGGCAAAAATACGGGCCGGAGCTCATGCGCGTGAAAGACCGCCACGGTCGTGATTTCATTGTGCAGCCGACCTCCGAGGAGGCAGTAACAGACATTGCCCGCAACGAAATCAAGAGCTATCGCCAGTTGCCGGTGAACTTCTATCATATTCAGACCAAATTCCGCGACGAGCGCCGTCCGCGATTTGGCGTCATGCGTGGCCGCGAATTCACCATGAAGGATGCGTACTCTTTCGACCGCGATGAAGCCGGCGCCGCAAAAAGCTACGACGCCATGTTCGCCGCCTATCAGCGCATATTTACCCGCATGGGCCTGATATTCCGTGCAGTCAAGGCCGATACCGGTGCCATCGGCGGCTCGCGCTCGCACGAGTTTCAGGTGATCGCCGATACCGGCGAGGACGCGATTGCGTATTGCCCTACTTCAGATTACGCGGCCAACATTGAACTTGCCGAAGCGCTGCCTTTGCTTGCCGTGCGCGCTGCACCTGCGCAGGCGATGGTGAAAACATCAACACCTGGCAAGGCCAAATGCGAGGATGTGGCGGCGCTGCTCAATTTGCCGCTTGCGCAGACAGTGAAATCAATTGTGCTGGCTGCAGAAAAAGTTGATGAAAAAGGCAATCCGCTTGATGCGGACATCTGGCTGTTATTGTTGCGTGGCGACCATGAACTCAACGAAATCAAGGCGGGCAAAATTGCTGGCCTGAACAAGGGTTTCCGGTTCGCGACGGAAGGTGAAATCGTCGAGCATTTTGGCTGCGAGCCCGGCTACCTCGGCCCCATCGGCCTGAAGAAACCAGTGCAACTCGTTGTTGATCGCACCGTCGCCAACATGAGCGATTTCGTCTCCGGTGCCAACGAAGAAGATTTCCACTACACCGGCATCAACTGGGGCCGCGACCTGCCCGAACCCGCATTAGTTGCCGACATTCGCAACGTCGTCGCTGGTGATCCCTCGCCTGACGGCAAGGGCGTACTCGACATCCAGCGCGGCATCGAGGTCGGCCACGTGTTCTATCTGGGCACTGTTTACTCGGCGCCAATGAAGGCAACTTTCCTCGCTGAAGATGGCAAGCCGAAATTGCTTGAGATGGGCTGCTACGGGATTGGCGTCACGCGTCTGCTTGGTGCCGCAATCGAACAAAACCACGACGACAAGGGCATCATCTGGCCCGATGCGATTGCGCCCTTTGAAGTCGTGATTTGTCCACTGGGTTATGACCGCAACGAAGCCGTGAAAGCCGCAGCCGACCATCTCCACAGCGAACTTATCGCCGCAGGAATCGACGTGGTGCTTGACGACCGTGGCGAGCGTCCCGGCGTCATGTTTGCGGACTGGGAATTGGTCGGTGTCCCGCATCGGATCACTGTCGGCGACCGCGGGCTCAAGGAAAACAATGTGGAGTATCAGCATCGGCGCGATGAAAAAGCCACCGTGGTGCCGGTGCCGGTGATTACGCATCTGGTGAAAAGCAAAATTACCCGGCTGGGCGTAGCGGTAGACAAAACTGGAACACCACAAAAATATTGACGTTGGTCCCATTAATTCGCGATGAAAAAGCGGGACAGTACACGATTCGGTTGCCGACAATTTAGTCGGTAACCGAATGGTGTTTTCAATAAAATCTTCGAGCGATTACCAAGCTATTTGATTAAGTGATGCGCGCCCGTGAAAGCAACACACTCTCTCTGAAAAGCCTGCTGAAGATTGCCCACAAAACAACGGGTAGGAGGCTAGGAAAAATGAAGGTACCAAGCTGGTAGCCGATGTCTACAGCCGACAGATGCCAGTTGGACACACCCGCCTGCCCGGAAACATCAGGGCCGAGTTGCATACATTGGGCTAGCACCTCGAATGCGATGCTCCAACTCTGAAAAGGCAGAAGGACAATGGCACCAACAAGAATTTTCCACCAACCGGCGCGCTCCGCAAGCATCAATGCCAGGAATAATGCGAGGCCGTAGGTGTAGATCAGGGGATTGATTTCCGGTGTCAATAAGGCGGTCTGTCCCAACTCATGGCGCACCTTGATGGTGGTGACGAATACCAGCTCCAAGCCAGACCGCTCCAGCGACGACACAATGCCAGATGTGAACTGGTTTACTAATATCCAGGCCAATCTGCCCACTAACGCCGTGTGATACGGCGCGGTGAGATACCAGATCGCGGAGCACGGCGGTAACCAAAGAAAAGTGTGCAGTACAAACTTCCTGAGGGAAGGGACACCCGCAGTCATGGTGTTGTCGCGTGCTGCGCACCTCGGTCCACCGATGAAGCAGGCGGCACGGCAGCAAATATGGCGCGCGGCAGCATCCGGATCCAGATCATCCAGACAATGAGCACATCGAGCATGATAAGCGCCGGCCACAGGTAAAAATGCGCCCACTCGAAGGCATTCATACTCCACTGGCCAAGATAAAAAAGGCTTATTACTCGCACAATATTTAACAGTTGTACCGCAGTCAGGCCCGCGAGGATACCAATCACACGGTGCTTCCAGGCCGCTGGAAACGCGAGCATGGCGGCAATAAGAATTAGGGCTGCTTCGACGCCGTTGCAGCCCGCTCTGACCGAAAGCGCGAAACCGCTAGTAGTGCTCTGTAGAATATCGCCGAAAACGGCAACATGAGGATCAAACAACGTAATGAGATAAGCACTAAGGCGCACCAGCGCCTTAGTCCACGGCACCACCAAGGCACTCTGCACCGGTCCCGTCAACTCAGCCGCGAACAGCGTGCTCAGGATGATGAGGAAGAGGATAAAAAAGCGCACCATGACTGCGAGGAAAACTACGTTATGGCGAGGCTTCGCGAAGCGCGGGTTATGCAATCCACAGACATTTGCAGGCGTTTAGACGACGGGGCGACGACTTTGCTCTTTCCGCAACGCTACAAAACCCACAAAAGCCAAAAGTCCTGCAAGCATAATCATCGCCCATTCGGAAAGCGTGGGAATGTTGACGGGGTTGCCCGCAAATGGAGTGCAAGTAGGAACAGTAATCGTAGCTGCGTCTGTCGTAACTGTTCCACCAAAAGCAAGCGCTCGTCCTGTCAAGTTCGCAAATTGTCCTATTGTGATACCTGCGCCATCAAGGATATTTCCGACGAACGTCGGCGTCGGGGATAGCGCAGCGTTGGCTCCAATTGACGTAGCGGCGACGGGAGCCCAAAATACGTCAGAAGCGCAAGCACCATTTGCCAGAATCACGCGCGAATTGGCGCCAGTTGTAAGCGCTCCTCCAGGCCGGAAAACATAGACACCCGCCCCATTGAGAGTAACAGTGGTCGTCGCAGTGACGTTCATCGCGCCTCCGCTGGAATAACAACCAGGCGGGATGGTTCCAGGTGGATTAGCCCCAATAATTACCGAGTTCAGGGTAATCGCACCGGCACCAAGAAATGTACAGAGCTGACCATTCAAATTCGCCAGTGCCAGTCCTTGATCAATCCCGGTCGCGGGCGGACACGGCACAACCGTGGCACCTGTAATTGTCAGGGGTGGCGTCACTGGCGCTGTCGTATAACAAACGTCGCCGTTTACAATGGTTTGCGGCGCAGTGTTGGCATTCGTAAACGTCTGGGAAACGACCCCATATGTGCCAGTCGATCCTAGGGGTGGCGCAGTTTGCGCCAAAGCGGCCCCACTATGCGCGAATGAAATGATCACAACAATCGCCAAGCTTTTAAGTACACGCAGGAAATTTTGCCCGAACCTGAAACCTACCTTGGCAACGCTGGGCAAACCTTGACGATCCGGGGTGGCGGGGACGATTAGAGGTCTCATGACGTTATCCTTTTTTGCGGGTGATTTGGACGAAATGACTTTCCATACCAAAATAAATGTTATCTGATTGATTTGTCGAGGATTTACGCAATCCACTGTATACCTGCGTAATACTTTGCGCTACGCCGTCGCGAAAAATCTCGGCAATTTAGTGAGGTCTGTTTACCTAATGTATCGCCAATAATTTCAATTGTCCAGCAACGCTGCAAGTCGCTCTGTGCGGTAACACACATAGTCGGAAACGGACGACAGGCAGGTAGACCGCGAACGGCCACAATGGAGATGCAGTTTGTTCCGCAACAAAATTTTCCATTGCGCTCACAGGGCAACAATTGCGAGATTAGAGCAATTGACAAAGTACGAACGGTCGTACTATTATTTGCCCATGTCAGCACAACCCGCAAAACTTTCCAAAGGCGAAGAAACCCGTGCCCTCATCCTCGAAGCCGCCGTGCAGCGCGCCGGGGTGCATGGTTTTGACGCGCTCACTATCGGCGGATTGGCCGAGCAGACTGGCTTATCCAAGAGTGGTTTGTTTGCGCATTTCGGCTCCAAGGAGGAATTGCAGTTCGCCACACTTGATGAAGCAGTGCGCCGCTATAACGAGTTTGCTTTTATTCCTGCGTTGGCGGCACCGCGCGGATTGCGGCGCTTGTGCATGGTGTTTGATAACTGGCTGCAATGGAACGAGCGCAGCGGCCTGAAAGCCTGCCCGATGATCGCGGCGAATACCGAATTCGACGACAGGCCCGGACCGATGCGCGATGCGGTCGTGGAGCATATGCAGCGGATGCACGACCAACTCATGCGCGGCGTGCAAATGACTATCGACACGGGCGAATTTGTAGCCGACGCCGACCCTGAGCAATTTGCGTTCGAGTTGTTCGGCATTATTTCGAGCTGTTATCGGTCACGCAATTTGTTTGAAGATGCCGACGCGAATATGCGCGCACGCAAAGCCTTTGACCGACTCATCTCGTCCAATCTGGCTCAACCAATTTCCAGCATATCCAGCTTACGGAGCAATAGCGCCGCCGGTCAGCGACTCGCCCCACAGTAGTTCACAGCAGTTTTAACCGCAGGGGATCATGATGTCCGTCTCGCTTTCCAGCACTTTTTCAAGCGCCTTTAATAGCACGACCGTACGAAATTATGTCGCCCTACCGATGCTCCGCACCGCAACGTGGGTCGCTGCAACGCTTGCGCCCGCGTGGGTCGCGCGAACCGCCGCCAAGCGTTTCATCACGCCGCCCTTCTATGCGCACACACCGCCCGAACTGCGCCAACTGCAACGTGGTAACCGACGATCCATTACCACGCCGATGGGAACGCTTGCCGCATGGCAATTCGGTGATCGGTGGCGGCCTGCCATCATCATGAGCCACGGCTGGGGCGGGCGCGGCGCACAGTTTCGCGAATTCGTGCCCGCACTTGTCGATGCAGGTTTTCAGGTGTGGCTGTTCGATCACGTAAGCCACGGCATGAGCGAAGGCTCAGAGGCACCGATCACCGATTTCGCCAAGGGTGTCGCCGCCGTTGCACGCGCAGTGCAGGCCGAAGGTGTTACGGTCGCGGGGCTCGTTGGCCACTCAATTGGCTGTGCGGGCATCGGCATCGCGTTGCGCGGCAGCTTGCGCCATGACCTGCCCAATCTGGCCAATGTGCGCGTGGTGCAAATCGCGCCGCCTGCGTCGATGATTCGCTACTCCAGATTTTTTGCGCGCATGGTCGGCCTGCCCGAACGTATACGCGCGGCGATGCAATGGCGGCTTGAGCAAAAAATCGGGGTGCGCTGGCAGGAGTTTGAAATGCCGGATGCCGTCGCCGCACTCACGGCCAAGGCGCTGGTGATTCACGACCAGAACGATAAGGATGTGCGCATCAAAAGCGGGCTCACCGTTGCAAGGTCATGGCCCGACGCACGCTTCAAGCGCATGTTTGGCCTGGGGCACAGCAGGATCTTGCGCGATCAGGCAGTGGTCGCAGCAACCGTTGATTTCATGACAAACCGCGTCGAGTTCCAGTTGCCACCGCAAATTGACGAGTGGAGCGCGTTTTCGGGCCCTGCGCCGCTGTATTGATTCGTAGCACGTCCCGCATCCCAACATCGCGATACGGACGACTCCCTTTTAAAAGGGAGCCGGTCACTGATTTGCACTAATTGCAACGACCATATCCTCCGACCTCGCCTATGCCAAAATAGGCTCAGTAAAAAACTAACGGGGGATACCATGTCGAGCATGATGCAACGGCCGTTGCTCATTTCATCTCTGATCGAACACGCTGCGCAAAACCACGCTGCTACTGAAATCGTTTCACGCACCATCGAAGGTGGTGCGACATTTACGCTGCACCGTACAAATTACGGCGAAGCGTGTAAACGCGCCAAGCGGCTGGCGAACGCACTCACGCGATTGGGCGTTGCAACGGGGGAGTGCATCGGTACGCTCGCGTGGAACGGCTACCGGCACTTTGAGCTTTACTACGCTGTCTCCGGCATGGGTGCAGTGATGCACACGATCAATCCGCGCCTGTTCCCGGAACAGCTTGTCTACATCGCCAGTCACGCCGAAGATCAATACATATTTTTCGATCTCACCTTCGCGCCGCTCATCGAAGCGCTCTCGGCAAAAGTCCCCGGCATCAAAGGTTTCGTCGCGATGTCGGATCGTGCAAGTATGGTGAAAGCAATGCCTGCGCACAACATTCGCAAGCTGCTTTGCTTTGAAGAGTTGATCGCGGCCGAAAGTGAGGAATACGATTGGCCGCAGTTTGACGAACTGACGCCCTCCTCGCTTTGCTACACCTCCGGCACTACGGGAAATCCGAAAGGCGTGTTGTATACCCATCGCTCAACATTGCTTCACACGTTTGGCGGAATGTCGCCGGAAGCGCTCAATATTTCAGCACAGGATGTAATGTTACCGGTGGTACCGATGTTTCACGTTAACGCCTGGGGCCTGCCTTACATGTGCACCGCAGCGGGTGCCAAGCTGGTGTTTCCGGGTGCTGCGATGGATGGTGCCAGCATCCATGCCCTGTTCGAGCACGAAAAGGTAACGATCAGCGCGGGCGTGCCGACGGTCTGGCTGGGCTTGCTCTCGCATGTGAAATCAAACGGCCTCAAATTCAGCACGCTGAAAGAAACCGTCATCGGCGGCTCTGCGTGCCCACCGGCGATGATCGAATCATTCGAACGCGATTTCGGTGTTCGCGTGGTGCATGCGTGGGGCATGACAGAAATGTCGCCGCTCGGCACCGCCTGCCGCCTGATGGCCAAACATTTGACACTTGGGCCGGCCGAACAGTTAAAGGTGCAGCTTAAGCAGGGCCGCGCTGTTTACGGTGTGGAAATGAAAATTGTCGACGGCGATGGCAACACATTACCGCGCGACGGCAAAGCCTTCGGTGACCTCATGGTTCGCGGGCCGTGGATTGTTGAGCGTTATTTCAAGGAAGCACATTCGGCATTAAAAGACGGCTGGTTTCCCACTGGCGACGTTGCCACCATCGACACCGATGGCTACATGCAGATCACGGATCGCTCAAAAGATGTGATCAAATCCGGCGGCGAATGGATCAGTTCGATTGATCTTGAAAATATTGCAGTTGCGCACCCCGCCGTGCAGGAAGCTGGCGTCATCGGCATTGCACATCCGAAGTGGGATGAACGTCCGCTGTTGGTCGTGGTGAAGAAGAAAGATGCCGCTGTCACCCGCGAGGAACTGCTGGCATTTTTTGAAGGAAAGATCGCCAAATGGTGGATGCCCGACGACGTGGTGTTTGTCGATCAATTGCCGCACACGGCGACGGGGAAATTATTGAAGACGAAAATGCGGGAAGATTTCAAGGGCTACAAACTGCCCACCGCGACCTGACTTCCCCTTGCCTATTGCTGTCTATTGCCCCCTATTGCCTAAAAGCGGGCGCTTTCTTCACACGTGCATCGGCCAGCTCGCTGCCGGTAAGCGCCGCCAGATCCGGCGCAATAGCCGTTGCCATGGGCAGATTGAGGCTGCGCCAAAGGCCCAGGGGATGCATACCGCGCCTGAGCAAACGACCCGCCACCATGACGACAATACGCGCAATATCGAGCACCGGACGGAAATGGCTTGCCCGCGCCTGCTTGGGATAAATCCCGGGGATGGCGACGGCAATGCTGCGCATACCCAGCGCACCGGCCTCGATCAATACCTCGCTCTCAAATACAAAGCCATTCCAGGCGACATCGCGACGGCTGATTTTGGTAAACAGCGATGCCGGATAAACGCGGAACCCTGACTGGGTATCGGCGATCGGGTATCCCGCTGCCCACGAAATCCAGAAGCGCGCGAACTGGTTCGCATAGTAGCGGTGCGCCGGGAAATTCTTTTTGTCGTGCAAGCGCGCACCGATGACGATACTTTGCGGTGATCGCTCAGCGACATTGAGCAGACGCGACATGTCCTCGGGATTGTGCTGCCCGTCGCCATCGAGCGTGACCACAAACTGCGCGCCGTTGGCGAGCGCATGTTCGAAACCTTTCCACAAGCTCGCGGCTTTGCCAACGTTGCGCCCGTTGCGCAGCAGCGTTACCGGCACGCCCTGCAGCCGATCAGCCGTGTTGTCTGTCGAGCCATCATCGACAACCACGACATCGGGCACGATTTTCAATGCTGCTTCAACCAGCTCACGAATGGTGGCCGCTTCGTTGTAGGCCGGCATCACGACGACAGTTTTAGCGTTGGCGCGGTGCATCTCGATTACTCATGATAAGGGTTGCTAGTGACATGGAAAGGCGTTGGGACGGAATTGACTCGCGAAACGCCAAGATAAAGCGCGCGTCGATAGCCGTCCGTGCGGTGTCGCACATAGCGGCGCAACACGGCACCACCATCCTCGTGCTGCTTCGTCGCGATAGATGCAGCGGCAGGCTACTCACTGCGCTCCACCCATGTGCCGGATTGCGCAAATACCCAAGTCACTGCAATGCCGACTGAAACATTGTTGCGCCGCTCAACCAAGGGACTGGACGCGAATGCCGCGCCATTGAGGACATCGAATTTCACAAAACCGGCGACCCATACCGGCTCGAAGCGCCGTGAAAGCGCCGCAATAAACTGCGCACCCGAGTAGCCTCCGGGAGCACGATAAGCCACACGACCTTGTCGTGCAAACTCGGGTGTCACACCATAAAAATGATCGTGATACTTGCGATCGGCGAGCAGTGCGCCGGCCACCAAACCGAGGCGCCATCCCTGAATAGTTTTCAGATCAAGATTGAGATTCGGATTAGCGAGCACGCCAGCGCTGTGCATCGAGCGGAAATCGCTGGTGATGACTGCGCGCAATGGCAGCCTGAGCGCCAGCCTTGCGCGCTCTGTTTTGGCCAGCCAAACATTGAGCGAGGGGCCGAGTTCCAGCGACGGATCGAGATCCGGCATGCCTTCGCGCACGCGATTGCCCTCGCTGCCGTCGCTACGCACCGGCACCGAACCACTGATCGAGATATCCAGTTCAGCGCGATCACTTTTGAAAAGTAGTCCGCGCATTTTCTCGCGATCAATCTGGAATATGTCACCGCGATACACCAGCACCGGGACCGGCAACAGGTAACTGCGACGGCTGGCGCTGCCGCGATAATCCGGGAAACTGATGGCGGCTACACCGCCACCGACTTCCCACAGTGGCAGCATCTCTGCGAGTATCGGGGACGCGCAGGTGGCGACGAACACCGTCACGCAGCCAAGCTGCCAACGCATGCGCCCGTTATTGCGCGGTCGCCTGTCCGTTTCAACGACAGCAACATCGGGGCGCGTTTGCGCGAGCATGGTGCTGATGGTGGAACCGGCTGGGCCGCAACCGATGACGAGCGCGTCGCAGTGGCGTTCCACTTCGGGTGTGTTGCTGATGTCGAGTCTTGGCATGAGTTGGACTTTCTTGTTAGTTGGGATCACAGCCGCGACGCGGCGAATCGTTGTGCCTAGTCAGGTCATGGCGCCATCGACGCTGATGATCTGGCCGGAGATGTAGCCCGCCCGCTCGGAGCAAAGGAAGCCGACTATGGCTGCTACTTCGTCCGGTCGCCCGACACGGCCCAGGGGCACGAGTTGCTTGATGCGCTCCGGCGGAAACGATTCCGCCAGCATCGGCGATTCGATCAAACCCGGCGCCACCGCGTTGACGGTGATGCCGCGCGAAGCAACTTCGAGTGCCAACGCCTTGGTCGCGCCGTGCAAGCCAGCCTTAGCCGCCGAATAATTCACCTGTCCGCGATTGCCGATCAGTCCCGCGACTGAGCTGATCGAAACGATTCGCCCCCAGCGTGTCCGTATCATCGGCATCAGCAGAGGCTGCGTAACGTTGTAAAAGCCATTCAGGCTCACGTCGATCACGCTCTTCCAGCGCGCCTCGCTCATGGCCGGCATCAATACGTCATCGTGGATACCCGCATTATTGACCAGCGCCTGCACGGGCCCCGCTTCGAGGATCAACGTCAGTGCTGCGAGGGTGGCCGCGTTATCGCAGACGTCGAACGACACCGCCTCGGCACTGCCACCGGCTTCACGCAATGCAGCGGCAAGCAACGCCGCTTCGGCCAGCCGCTGGTGCGCGTGCACGATAACGTGGAAGCCATTGTTTGAAAGTTCCCGACATATCGCCGCGCCGATACTGCCGCTGCCGCCCGTCACCAGTGCGCGCCTCATGCTTTGTTCTCCTGCAAATGATTGCCAGCGTCGATGTACATCAGCGTGAATTGTCCACTCAATAAGCGCGTCTTGCCAACCAACACCGCGAACGAAAAAATGCCCCCTGCCGGGTCGCTGTGCAGGAGCGTGGCCTCAACTACGATGTCGCCGGCAATCTCGTGCAGCCACTGCTGTGTGGCGGTGACGTTTTTTAACGCTGCCAGTACGCCACTGCGGGGCACCGTTTCATTTAGCAGCAGCGAGCCATGCACGGCCGTGGCCTGTGCTGCATATTCGATGCCGGCCAACGCGGCCAGGCCGCCTGCTTCGCGCAGGGGATTGTCCTGGTCACGATGCGATGTCGCGCTACAACGGATACCGTTCGCGTTCCACTCCAGCACACGGTCCAGCAGGCACATGCGCCCTGTGTGCGGAATGCGCGCAGCGATGGCGGCGTGGTCTAGTTGCATTGATTAATCCACAAAACTCTATGTCTGGCGGGGCACTCAGGCCGAAAAGGCTTGCGAAGGCCCGCCAAATGGCGATCTGCATATTGATGTCGCATCATCATTGATCCTCTGCGACTTAGCATCGCGTCACCGCCAGATCGAGTTCCGGCGAAAGCGGCAATGAAACCGCTGCGCATGCAGGATTTGCCAGTGACTCAAGCACAGCAAAACCACGTCCGCAGGCATTGGCGTGCCATGTCGATGGAATCCACGCCTGCCAGGTTGCAGCGCCGCGCGTTAGGGCAATCACCAGCTCCCAAGTGGCGAGCGATGCAGGCCCAGCTTCCGGCGTCAGCACCAGCGCAATCGCCGTTGCGTCGACCACCGGCATGACCTCGCACATCGGCGATGGCAGCGGACTGTCGTAGCACACGTACAGTACCGACACCTGATCCGCGACCGCCTGCGCCGCCGCATTGAGCAAGCCCGCTGCGAAACTCCATTCGCCGCGACAGATGCTGCTTGCGGCGCGCTGCGCGTTCATGGCGATGCTGTAATAACCACTGGGGGCGTTGTGTACGGAATTATGGAACTGCGTGGGCGAAACCTCCCGCGTACCGGCGAGCGCTTCGCACAACTGATGCGTGATCACACCCGCCGCTTCGTATGACGAGAACACCATCGCCAACTCCTGCGGTGCCAACGCAGTCTGTCGCAACGCCTGTTCCGCCACCGCGATGGCCAGGCGCACAGTTGGGCTGCTGCGTCGCCGCTCAGCCGGGGCCAGACAATCCGGCGGCGGCACTGCCAGAGGCGATGGAACGAACCCGCATCGCATCGCCAGAATTTCTCTCGCGGTTTCCCAGTCGGGTAATCCCGGTGCGAGTACGCCAACGGCTTCGACAGAAACGCGCATCATGCCGCCCTCCCGAAAAGCAGCGCGCAATTACTGCCACCGAAGCCAAAGTTGCTGCTCATCACCCGTTCGAGCTGCGCACCACGCCCTTCGATGACAACAGCACTACGTAATTCCGGATCGACAGTGCCGGTGGTCGGACTGCCGGGTATGTAGTTGTGTTCAATGGAGAGCAACGCGATCACTGCCTCGGTGATACCCGCCGCGCCGAGCGTGTGGCCGGTGAAGCCCTTGGTGGATGAGCACGCAACGCCGACGCCGAACACACTTTGCATCGCCCGATCTTCGGCACGGTCGTTGGCCGGTGTGGCGGTGCCGTGAAGATTGACGTAATCTATATCTGCAGGCACGAGAGCCGCGCGATGCAGAGCCTCGTGCATTGCGCGGCGAGCACCATCTCCCTCCGGGTGTGGTGTGGACATATGGTGTGCATCGCTGGATTCGCCATAGCCGAGCAGATACAGATTTGCGTTCGCCGACTCACTGCGTTCGAGCAACACAAACCCGGCAGCCTCGCCAATCGAAATCCCACGCCGCGCTGCATCGAATGGGCGGCAGGCATCTGGAGCCACCAGTTGCAGCGCACTAAAACCATACAGCGTGGTGTGGCAAAGGCTGTCCACTCCACCGACAACGGCGGCATCGATCAAGCCCAGCCGGATAAATCTCTCCGCGAGGCAAAACACTTTTGCGCTCGATGAACAGGCGGTGGATATCGTCATTGCCGGGCCGGTCAATGCCAACATGCGGCGCACGAATTCGGTCGTGGCATCGAGATTGTGGGTGGTTTCGTAGCGATAGTCGGCGGGCAGACGACCGCTCTGTGGCTCGCGGTGCTGGTAGGCAATCTCAGTGGAGAGGATGCCAGAGGTGCTGGTGCCGATGAATACGCCGACTCGCTCGCCACCGACACGCAGGCGTGCATCCGCCACGGCTGTCATGAAATTGTCCTGCCCCAACCCCAGCAAGGCGAGGCGGTTGTTGCGGCAATCGAAGTCGTGCAGCGGGTTGGGAAGTGTCACCGCATCATCGCCATCAAGCGACGCTACGCGACCGATCCAGCATGGCAGTGGTGCCCAGTCGAGATTATTGGGTACGAGTCCGCTGCGCCCCTCGCGCAATGCGCGTGCCGTCGCGACGTTACCGATACCGGCGGCGTTGGTGGTGGTGTAAGCGGAAATGGCGAGCGGGGTCATAAGCACATTCATGTTTCCGTTATTCATCGCGCCGTGTCCCCTCTCCCGTCAACGGGAGAGGGAAGATGCCTGCGGACATGCGCCGCGCCCACAACGCGGACATGAGTAGTGCCATTACCGCACCCAGCGCAACGGTGCTACCGATGGCATGCAACACGGGTGTGGACGACATTGCAAGGAAGCCAAAGGTGATGATGGTTGACGTACTACAAACGGCTAGCGACAGGCGTGTGCGTTTTCGCTCTTCTTCGTCGATGGCGACGCGCTCGAAGAACAGTGCGTAATTGAGTCCAATGCCCAGCACCAGCAAAAGTGCCACCAGATGGAACACGCTGAGCCGCTCACCAAACGCGACCAGCACTGCAACAGTGAGGATCAACGCGGCACCAGCCGGTAGTGCCACGTGCAATGCGCGCGCGCCTGAACGCAAGCCGACCGCGAGCAGGACAACGATCAAGGCAGCGCCCCAACCTGCCTGCGCCAGCGCCTCACGGCGGAAACCATCGACCATGTCGGAAGAAACCTGTTTCAAATCCACCAACTCGCTATTGGCTTGTGGATTTGATGCCAAATCCTGCTTGAGCTTTGCCGGTTCGACGACACCACCCAGTGGGGTCAGTACCAGCCACTGTCCGTCGAGCTCAACGACCAGCGCATTTAATTTCGCGCCCAGCGGCGTGCCCGCATATGAAGCCGTCGTCACGGGCGCGATCGCTTGGGACGCGGCTTTACGCGCAATACCAACCTCCTCGACAAAGGGCTGAAACGCATCGGCCCGAAACGGCAGGCCTTTCAATGCTTGCGCAAGATTGCGCTCCAACTCAGGCGCGTCGGGAAGTGCGCGCAGGCGAGCGCGTTGCATGTCCGGTGTGGGCAGGAATTTCGCTGGCGAATCAAAACTGCGTATCCATTTTTCACTTTGCCAGCGCAGCAAAACCGGCAACACATTCTCGGCCGCTTGCAACGCCGCAGTCTGACTGCTACCGCTACTGGCGAGAAATACACTGACCTCCGGCGCACCCATTTCGCGGCGCAGTTGTGCATCCTGCGCGCGCATGTCCGGCGACACCGGACTGATGCCGGCGAGATCGCGCTGCCACCATGCCGGGTGAAGCGTGATAAGCCACGCGCCAGCACAAACGACCAGGAAGGCAGCAACCGCGTCCGGCCAACGAGAGCGATCCAGAAATCCAGCGGAGGGCAAATTGAACCGGGCAAACGCCAGTGCGCGGTCACCGAGCAACCAGGGAATCAGGTATTGCGTGGTAATTCCTGCGACCAGCACCCCCACCATCGTCAGTACGCCGAGCTGCGCCAGGCCTTTGAAACTCGATAGCGTGAGCGCCAGCGCACTCACCACCGTCGATAGCACCGCCAGTGCAAGCGTGACCCTGAGTCGCCGCGCCGCGCTACGAGCAGCCTCGCCGGGCGCGGTATTGAGCAGCAGATAACTGGGGTAATCAACCGCCTCGCCAATGAGCGTCGCCGCAAATCCCAGCGTAATGGCATGCACCGAACCAAACATGGCGTTGACCACCAGCACGCCAATCAGCAAGCCAAAGGCGACCGGAATCGTCACCAATACCACGGCAAGTGCCGAGCGATAGACCAATATCAGCATCGCCAATATCACCAACGCCGAAAGGGTACTCAGCCGCTGGGCATCGCTGCGGATCAGGCGTCGTGACTCAGCCGCAAATACGCCCGGGCCGGTGAGGATCGCATCGACCTTTGGATTTTCCTCAAGTAGCGCACGCCTGACCGCGGCCATCGCCAGTTCCTGTCGTTCGCTATCGAAGCCGGGCGCGCGCGTCTGCGCAATCAGGAAGGCGCGCCTGCCATCGGCGCTGAACCACACACCCTGGCGTAACGCGGGTATCGCGCCGGATTCGAACTGGCGGACGATAGCGAGAAATTCTCCCGTCGGGTCCCGCGCCATGATGGTTCTCGACAGCGCCCCGAACGGCGACGCCATCTGCGCCAATTGCTCTTCAAGTGCAGCACGCAGGCCGGTCACAGTGAATTTGTCTGCATTGATTGCGGGGCTCAGCGCGTAGCGATGGCGCATCAGCACCTCACCCTGCGCCACGAATTGGTCGAGACTGCCGTTGGCGGCATACTCGAATTCTGGCGCCCGGCCCAGCCGTTCGGCCAGCTTGCGGCTGGTTTGCGCGAGTGTTTTTTCGTCAGCACCCTGCAGTGCCACCAGCATCAGGCGCGATACCAGACCATCGCGTAGCTGGGCGATCAGCAATCGCTCTTCCGGTGTCGTCGAAGGCGGCAGAAAGGCGGTGAAGTCGCTTTCAATACGCAGGCTCTTACTGGCGAACAGCGCAAGCGCCGCAAAGGCGATCAACGCCACTGCGTAACGCCACACGGCACGCGATCCCAGCTTCAACATGACTGTGCTTCACCCATCAGCTAGCGAACCTGCAGCACCGAATGGTCGCCACTGGCTTCGCGCACTTCGATCTGTGAGACCCGACCGGCGCGACCGGACACCGTCACCCGCTGTACGTATCGGCGTGTTTGCTCATCGATAGGTGTCATATCGAGACGCCACGATGGTTCATCACCCTGCAACGACAATTCATAGTGCGTACGCAGCAAAACAATATCACCGCCGAGCACACCACGCAGACTGGCCGCGAATGCGGCGAGCAGCGGCTGGCTGGACAGTGGAATACGCCTTTCCTTGCCGTCGCGCGTCATCACCAGGTCCTCGCCGGCAAAGCGGTAGCTTTCCTTGCGCGGCGTCTCGATATTTTTCTCGACGATATCCGGTCGGCGATAGACCAGCTTTCCCGAACTCACGACCGGCGTCGACAGGAGGCTCGAAAACTTCTTTTCGGTAAACGCCACTTCGGCTGCTGGCACCGCAGCGAGTAATTGCATCAGCCGGGGCAGATCGAGACTCTGGGCGCACGTGGCCCCTATCGCAGTCAGCAGAAAAAACACCAAAATCCATCGCCTAACGCTTCGTGCGTAACCAGTTTCGTTCATCTACGCATTCCAGTAATCGTAAAAATTGAACCAGTTGTAGGGGTGGGTGCGGGCGTGGCGCTCGAGCGTACTGACATAGGCAGCGAGGCAGTGTTGTGGCGTTGGCGCAATGGCTGTCGTATCGGCATTGGCGCTGCCAGCACGCATGTCGCCGACGCGGACAGCGAGCGACTCGAACACGATCTCGTAACGGCGATCGCCGCGGAACAGGCCAAACACCGTGACGACGGGCGCACCGGTGAGACGCGCAAGGCGCAACGGGCTTAGTGAAAAGCGGGCTGGCTTGCCCAGGAATGGCACGGGCTGGGTCGCTTCGTCCGCGTAGATCCGATCAGCAAGAATACCGACGACTTCACCGCGTTCCAGGCATTCCTTGACGCACAGCATCGAGCCCGGATCTCCCAGCGGGATGATTTTATAAGGCAGCGACGCCTGCGCGCCGGTGATGAGACCATGGAACTGCGCGGAGTCGTTAACGTGCATCGCCATGTTGATGGCCAATTTCTTTTCCACGCTGCCGACGATGCCCAACATTTCGAAGCTGCCCAGATGCGAGCCCAACAACAGGCAGCCACGCCCGGCAGCAAGCGCATTCCAGAACACCGCTTCGTTGGTGACCGTGATGTCGAATTCGCGATGGCGGCCATGCAGCAGGTAGATGCGATCCAGCAACGTTGTCGAAAAAACGAATAGATGGGTGAAGGTGTCGTGCCAGGTGGCGGCACGGCCAAGTGCGCGGTCGAGAAATGCCTGCGAAGCCCGCCGCGACTGCGGTGCAGTCACAAAAAAATACGCGCAGATCGGCACCAGCAGTGCCCGGCACAGGCCGCGCCCGACATGTATCGCCAGCCAGGTGATGAGGCGAATCGCGCTGCTGCTGCCGCGCTCACGCTGATCGCGCCACGCGCCACTCATCAGATGCCTTTATCCGTGGCGATGGCCGTATTCACGACCCACTGTCCGGCGGCGATAAGCGCACCCGGCAGGCAGGCATCGACCTCATGGCGAACTTCGATGTGCGCGCGCAAGTTTTCGTCACCACGTACTTCGGCGTGCACCGTGAATGCCTGATCTGGCCGCAGCGGCGCATAAAAGCGCATCGACAACAATGTGCCAAGCATGATGTCCGGCAATTGCCGCTTGATCGCCTCGGCCACGTGCGTGAGGATGACAACACCAGGAACGATAGCGTTGCCCGGAAAATGGCCGGCAATAGCGGGGTGATTCATGGGCACAACCAACGGCAACTTGTGCAGCACCACGGAGGGTGGCGTCTGCGACGCGCGCCTTGCTGGCGCAATTTGTTGCGACTGCTGAATTTGCGAAAGCAGTTCCGCTAACGCCGCGTGCGGCAGCTTTCCGTTCGCATTGCGCGGCAACTGCGAAACACGTAGCAACGGACGTGGTACGAACACTGGGTCGACACGTGCGCGCAACGCTGCTCGAACTTCTTCCGGGGACAAAGTTGCTGACACATAGAACGCTGCCAGTCGCCTGGCGGGATGGGCGTCGTCGTGCGAAGCAGCGTCACCAGCCACATCAGGGACAAAATAAACCGCGTCCTCGATCCCCGGAATTTCACTGATCCATCGATTCAACGCTGACAATGAAGCGCGCTTGCCTGCGATTTTCAGCATGTCCGCACTGCGCCCCAACCAGAGGAATCGGCCATCCTGACCCAAGCGCAGTTCGTCAGCTAATGGCACGGCAACATCAATGTGCGTTCCAGAGGCAACGATAGGCTGACCTTGCCCCTCGACTCGGGCGACTTCCTTGAGTTCAACGCCGCGCAAAGGCGACCACCATTCATCGGTCGCGGTGCGGCGTGTAGCGAGCGCGCCAGTTTCGGTTGAACCGTAGATTTCCACGACCGGCACCTGCCATTTCGTTTCTGCAGCGATGGCCAGTGCAGGCGGCAAGCTCATGGTGGACGCGACAACGCCCGCGAGACCATTGAGCGATGCCGCGGCCTGCAGAGGCGGGCGCATGTGAACAGGCGTCGTCATCCACCAGCACGGACGCGCGCATTGTGCGAGCGCGACCTGCAGATCCGCCCACAGCAAGGGCTTCTCGGCATGCACCGGAATGCCTGCGTACCATGGCAGCATCACCGTCGTTTCGAGCCCGAACATGTGCTGTGGCGGCACGCTACCCACGACGGCGCAGTGCATAGGCCATGACCAATCAAGCGCGGCGATGAGGTTGGCGGCACCTCTGGTCAACTGGCCCCAGCTTTTGGCATGCGCCGTTGGCTGCCCGGTACTGCCGGATGTAAAGAGGATCGCCGCGTTAAAGTCGGCAGCAATGGCCGGCACTCGCAGGGCCGCCTCGTCCCGCTGCGTAGAGGGCACAGTCATCCTATCCATCGCCAGCCAGGGTCGCAAATCAAACGCATCCGGCGCATCGATGGCGCGATCACTGATGATCGACGCATCGGGGTATTGGCGGACCAGCTGCTCCCAATCGCCGCGGCCCTGACCCGATGGAAACAAGGATGTCTGCTTGCGTACCAGTGCGGCGGCAAATCCGAGCATGAAACCGGCGCGATTCTCCGACAGGTTGATCACGAACGGCGCATCCGGCAGCGCATCGGCAAGCTCGCGCACGGTATCAAAGAATTCGCCGGCGCAGATCGCACCATCAGCGTCCAGCAGCACGGCGTCAGCAGTTGTGCGGTAGCCCGCCAGCGGCAGCATCATCGGCCGGCTCCTGCGTTGCGCTGGCTGGTGGAGTGCGCAGCGTTCCGACTCACCCGCACGACGTTGGAGATAAGTACCAGCAGGGAGCCGTGCGCCCGCTCACGAAAGCGGTAGTGGCGGTAGACATATTCACCAAGAAACAGTGCGCCCGGAACAATGTACCCAAGGCCGTGCACCCATCGCGACCACAGCTCGAGCGGAAGTAGCGGCACCAGCGTCAGCGCGATGGCGAACAGCAATACGAAACAGAGCGACCAGACCCAAGTGAGCATTCGTGTGTGGCGGGCTATGTCCGGCGGCAGATCGGGATGCTCCATGCGTGCCACCCGTGTGATGAGTGGCTCAACTCCCGGACGAAGCGTGCGGTAGAAAAAAAACGCCATAAACGCAAACGCGGCCAGAGGCGGCGCGTACGCGATGAAGTGAACCGTTTTTGCAAAGTAAACACAAGCCGCAACCATTGCAGCGCCGATCACCAATCCGAGAATGTAGCGACCGGACACCGCGAGCAGCACACCGACCATCGTTGCCACAATGGCCACTGCTGCCACGCGCATGCCGCTCATGGTTGCAGTCATGTAGCTCACACCAAGCAGCAGCCATATCCCAAGTAGGCCGATATTTTTCAGGTCAGGGCGGTGATTTGCCGTTGGAGTGCCTCGCTCATCGGACGACGACTGGCAGACTTGTTGCTCGTCAGTCGGCGATCGGTTCAAGACATCGGCCGTCAGGCGGTTCTATGCAGCTGAATATGCTGCGACAAGCTTCGCAGCGAACCAAAGATGCTCTTGTTTTCGGGGTCATCTGAACGCAGCTTGACGCCGTATTTTTGTTCCACAGCCATCGAGAGTTCGAGCATGTCTAGCGAATCGAGCCCAAGACCTTCACCGAACAGGCGCGCTTCGGGATCGATCGCGTCTGCTGACGTTTCCTCAAGGTTGAGCGATTCCACGATCAGGGAAGCGAGTTCCGACTCGTAGTGGTGACCATTGTTCATATCGACCTTCTGTATTGAGTTGTGGTGCGCGATGCAACTGTCACCGCCCAGTTGATTTAGGGTTCTTGTGTAGGACGACTGTACGCGGGTAGTGAGGGCTTCCATGTAGGACAAACGCGCAAACTGGTGTCTCCAAATGTAGGCGCTCCGCAGGCCAGAATCGTGCAACCGCATGATTTCAAGCGCGAAGGACGCGCGTTGATGTCATGGTGGGTGAAGCGCTACTAGGACTACATTCGTGACTGCCGAACGCAAAAAAGCCGGGGATCACCCGGCTTTTTTATTGCGGCTTTTGTAAGACAGGAGCTATTTCTTTGGTGCTTCCGCCGGCTTTGTATCAGTTGGTTTCGCTGCTGGCGCGCTTGCCGCTGGCGCTGCTGCCGGTGTTGCGGTCGGCGCTGCCGCTGGCGCGACTACGGGCACAACCGCAGCTGCAGGTGCAACCACTGGCACGACAGGTGCCGCCGCCGGTGCTGCGGCCTTCTGCTCGACCTTCATCGGTGCAACAGCCTTCGGTGCGGTATCAGCACCACCGGCAATCAGCGGCACAATCAGCAACGCCACGATGTTGATGATCTTGATCAGCGGATTGATCGCGGGACCTGCCGTGTCTTTGTACGGATCACCCACAGTGTCGCCGGTTACGGCAGCTTTATGCGCGTCCGAACCTTTGCCGCCGAAGTGGCCGTCTTCAATGTATTTCTTGGCGTTGTCCCACGCGCCGCCACCGGTACACATCGAGATCGCGACGAACAGACCCGTCACGATGGTGCCCATCAACATACCGCCGAGCGCCTGAATACCAGCCTCACGACCCATCAGCAGGCCAACGATCAGGACCACGGCAATCGGTGCCAGCACCGGCAGCAATGAAGGAATAATCATTTCCTTGATCGCGCCACGGGTCAGCATGTCGACCGCGCGGGAGTAATCGGGCTTGGCCGTACCTTCCATGATGCCTTTGATTTCGCGGAACTGGCGGCGAACTTCTTCGACCACATGACCGGCGCAACGACCGACAGCTTCCATCGCCATCGCGGCGAACAGATACGGAATCAACCCGCCGACAAACAATCCGATGATGACCGCAGGGTTCGAGAGATCGAATGTGACGTGGCGACCCGCTTCTGCCAATTTGTGCGTGTAATCGGCAAACAGCACCAATGCTGCAAGACCGGCGGAACCAATCGCATAGCCTTTGGTGACCGCTTTTGTGGTGTTGCCAACCGCGTCAAGCGGATCGGTAACGTCGCGCACTGACTTTGGCAGACCGGACATTTCGGCGATACCGCCGGCGTTATCGGTGATCGGGCCGTATGCGTCAAGGGCGACCACAATACCTGCCATCGACAACATTGATGTTGCAGCGATTGCGATGCCATACAAACCCGCCAGCGCGTAGGCGGCATAAATCGCCAGACAGACTGACAGCACCGGCCATGCGGTGGAACGCATCGACACGCCAAGGCCCGCGATCATGTTGGTCGCGTGACCTTTGGTGGAGGCTTCAGCCACGTGCCGCACGGGCTTGAATTCGGTACCGGTGTAGTACTCAGTGATATAGACCATCAATGCCGTCAACACCAGACCAACCACGCAGCAGAGCCACAGGTTCATGACGGTCAGCTTCGGGTCTTGCAGGTAAACGTCGCCCATCATGTAAGCGGTAATCGGGTAGAACGCCGCCACCGCCAAAATGCCTGAAATCGCCAGACCGCGATACAGCGCGTTCATGATCTTGCCGCCTTCACGCGCGGTCACGAACGAGCAACCGACGATGGAAGCAATGATCGCAAATGCGCCGAGCACCAGTGGATAAACCACTACGTTTGCAACAGTGGCGGTACCGGGCAACAACAATGCGCCCAAGACCATCGTTGCGATGATTGTGACCGCATAAGTTTCAAACAAATCAGCGGCCATGCCGGCGCAATCGCCAACGTTGTCGCCGACGTTATCGGCAATCACGGCAGGGTTGCGTGGATCATCTTCTGGAATGCCGGCTTCGACTTTACCAACCAGATCGGCACCGACGTCAGCACCTTTGGTGAAAATACCGCCGCCGAGTCGCGCGAAGATTGAAATCAGCGATGAGCCAAAAGCCAGGCCAATCATCGGCTTGATGACATCACTCAACTTGGTGCCAAACGCGGCCGATCCTTGCAGGTAGTAAAAGAACACCACTACGCTCAACAGGCCCAGACCCACCACCAGCAACCCGGTGATCGCCCCGCCTTTGAAGGCGACATTCAGCGCAGGATTGATGCCGTGACGCGCCGCCTCGGCGGTGCGCACGTTGGCACGGACTGACACGTTCATGCCGATGTAGCCCGCCGCGCCGGATGCAATTGCGCCAAGAGCAAAGCCCATCGCGGTGTCGCCACCCAAGCCAGGAATCGCCCAGATCGCGACAAACAACACCGCGCCGACGATGCCGATGGTCATGTATTGCCTATTCAAATAGGCTTTCGCGCCAGCTTGAATTGCCGCTGCGATTTCGCGCATACGGTCGTTGCCGTCTGGTTGCGAAAGAATCCATTTGGTTTGCCACGCGCCGTAAGCAAGCGCCAACAACGCGCATGCCAAGGCAAAAAGAAGACCTGCTGAAACGGTAGCCATTTACCCACTCCCTGAAAGATTGAAACCGGACCTGCTATTTTATGAACAGCTAATGCCGTGAAAAAACACGCAATTTTAACAGAGGACGGACCCACGAACGACTCGCATTTCACATTCGGCGCGTCGATGGTCAGAAACATCCAGACACCACTGGAAGACAAACTCTAGCACTGGCGGGTGTCAACAGCCATTTATAGCCTGTATGCCTCGCCAATGCTTGAGTTTTGCAATGCGTTGGGCAGATTTACCCGCGTCACTGCTGGGCTGCGTGTCGGAAATTGGGAAGTGCGGTTCGCGCCGGTTCCCTACATCAACTCAAGCGCAGTCCTTCTGGCACAGAAGGACTGCCGACGAGATCATTGGTGCTCCACAATCAACACGGATACCACTGTGAATCGCCTCCAATTTGTTTGTGTACTCAGCCTGTGTGTGTCACCGTTGTCACACGCAGAGGAGATTTTCAAATGCAACACCGACACCGGTGTGACCTACCAGAATCAACCATGTACCGAGGGTACGTCAATACTGTTGCTGCGATCGGCACCTTCAAAACCCGACGCGCAATCAGACGCGGAAGGCGTTGCGGTGATACCTGACCAAAAACCCGTGCCTCCGCCGGGTCGCACCGCCTTAACCGGTGGGGAATTGCGTGACGGCATGTCCGACATGCAGATACTCAACAACCGAAATTGGGGCAAGCCGCAACGTATCACGCGCAATCGCCAGCCGCGTGCATGGCATGAATACTGGAACTATGAGACTGGGGCGAATAGCGGCAAACGCCTGCACTTTATCAACGGCAGGCTAGCGCGCGTCGAAGAGCAGGAGTCGCCGACTCAAGTCGCCGACAAACCTGAGATAGAAGCAATCGTGGAGCGCTAGCTAACAAAAGCGCGACAACGGGCAGTTCACCCCTTACAACGAGAACGCCGCCAACTTCTTCTTCACCGCCACATTTTTCAACGTGACATAGCGCGGCAACCCACCCTCGTACGGCGGATAGGCTTCGCCTTCAATGAGCGGTTGCAAATAATTGCGGCATTTTTGTGTGATGTGAAAACCATCTGCCGTCATGAAATCGCGCGGCATTTTCTTTTCCTGATTCGCCACATCCGTGAGCGGCGCAGGAATGATTTCCCATTGGTAGGGTTTGGATTTGGTGCGCTTGATGGCGGGCATCACGCCGTTCATGCCTTTGACCGCGTATTCCACTGCAGCCTTGCCGACGGCGTAGCTTTGCAGCACATCGGTTTTTGAAGCGATATGGCGCGCGGCACGTTGCAGATAATCGGCCACGGCCCAGTGGTTTTTCAATTTCAGCTCGCGCCTGACCATGTCGGCGATGAATGGCGCGACGCCGCCCAACTGCGCATGCCCGAACGCATCCACCAAGCCCGATTCAGAAACGAATTTCCCATCAGTATTGCGAATGCCCTCGGATACGCCGACGGCGCAAAAGCCGTGCTTCTTGACGCACGCATCCACGCGCGCGAGAAATTTCTGCGGCTCAAAGGCGATTTCGGGGAACAATAAAATTTGTGGCGCATCACCTGCTTTTTCTGCGGCCAGCCCGCACGCCGCCGTAATCCAGCCCGCATGTCGGCCCATCACTTCGAGCACAAATACCTTGGTGGACGTTCTGGCCATCGAAACCACATCCAGCCCGGCTTCGCGCATGCTGACGGCAACGTATTTGGCAACCGAGCCAAATCCTGGTGAGCAATCGGTAATCGGCAGATCGTTATCTACCGTTTTCGGTACGTGTACGGCGGTGAGCGGATAACCCATCGATTCGCTCAGTTGCGAAATTTTCAGGCAGGTGTCGGCGGAATCGCCACCGCCGTTGTAGAAAAAATAGCCGATGTTGTGGGCCTTGAACACTTCAATCAGGCGCTCATATTCACGCCTGTTGGTGTCGAGGCTTTTGAGTTTGTAGCGACACGAGCCGAACGCGCCTGCCGGGGTGTGGCCGAGTGCTTTGATATTGGCGAGTGGCTCTTTGCTGGTGTCGATCAGATCTTCGGTGAGCGCGCCGATGATGCCATTGCGGCCCGCGTAGACCTTGCCAATTTTCTTCGGGTATTTGCGGGCGGTTTCGATCACGCCTTGCGCAGAGATATTGATGACGGCGGTGACGCCACCGGACTGGGCGTAGAAGGCGTTGCGGGGGGAGGATGTGGTCATGCAGCCAGCGCAGCAAAAATCCGGTCTCGAATTTCTTCCACTTTGCCCATTCCGGCGATTCGCACATAGCGCGGTGCACCACTTGCGCCCGACGTAGCCCAACTGCCGTAATAGTCGATCAGGGGCTTGGTCTGTTCGTGGTACACAGCGAGGCGCTTCTTGACGGTTTCTTCCTTGTCGTCGTCGCGTTGAGTCAGATCTTCGCCTGTTACATCATCCTTGCCCGCTACTTTCGGCGGATTGAATTTGACGTGATAGGTGCGACCGGAACCCGGGTGGGTGCGACGCCCGGACATCCGTTCAACAATTTCACTATCGTCCACCGCAATTTCAACCACGTAATCGAGTTCCACACCAGCCGTCTTCATCGCGTCAGCCTGAGGAATAGTGCGTGGAAAGCCATCGAACAGGAATCCCTTCGCGCAATCGCTTTCCTTGATGCGCTCTTTGACGAGGCCGATGATTATTTCATCCGACACCAGCGCGCCGGAATCCATCACCTTCTTGGCCGCGATGCCCATTGGTGTCCCCGCCTTCACGGCGGCGCGCAGCATGTCGCCGGTTGAAATTTGCGGGATGCCGAATTTCTCTTTGATGAAGGTGGCTTGCGTGCCTTTACCGGCACCCGGACCTCCCAGCAGAATCAGCCGCATGTCTTCCCCCCGTCGTTGTTATTTTGAAAGATCATTCTAACGGGATTTACTGAACAAGCCCCGCACTCGTGCCAAGTCTTCAGGCGTATCCACACCGGGCGCCAGCACGCCATCCCAAATGTGTACCGCAATGGCAAAGCCGTGATAGATCGCCCGCAATTGTTCGAGCGCTTCGATCTGCTCGGTCGGCGCGGGCGACAGCTCAGCGTAACGCCTCAGAAACGATGCACGATAGGCGTAGATGCCAATATGACGCAGCGCGGGAAAGTTGGCTGGCAACACGGATTTTGATTGCGCAAATGCGTCGCGCGCATACGGGATCGGCGCACGGCTGAAATAGTGGGCAAACCCGGCGGCATTGCAGACAACCTTCACCACGTTGGGACTGAAAAATTCGTCCGCATCGGTGATCACATGTGCCGCTGTCGCTATCGCTGCATCGGGTTTGTTGGCCAGCGTTTCTGCGACCCTGGCAATCAATTGAGGATCGATCAGCGGCTCGTCGCCCTGTACATTGACCACGATCACGTCATCGGCAAGGGCGAGTTGCGCGACCACTTCGGCAATCCGGTCTGTGCCCTGCGCATGATCGGCCCGCGTCAGTAATGCGACATGCCCATGCTGCTCTGCGGCGGCTTTCACTTCCACATGGTCTGTCGCAATCACGACGCGTTCGGCGCCGGACTTTTTTGCCTGATCCGCCACCCGCACCACCATCGGCTTACCCGCGATATCGGCCAGCGGCTTTCCCGCCAAACGGGTCGATGCGAATCGCGCGGGGATGACGGCAATAAATTCCATCGTCGTCACGTTCCTTTGTCGAGGCTACCGATACGATTAGCCACGCACTTCTTCAGCCTTCAATTCGCGCGCCTCATCGGCCAGCATCACAGGAATGCCGTCGCGAATCGGATAAGCCAGGCGCGCCGAATAGGAAATCAGTTCGGATTTATCGGCCGACATCGTGAGCGGCCCTTTGGTGACCGGGCAAACGAGAATTTCAAGCAGCTTGGGATCGAGTGACATGGTAGGCTTTCCATTGGGAAATTTTCTTCAATACAAAATCGGTAAAGTCATTCGGCAGCACGGCATCAACGCGTACAAACCACATGCGCTCATCGGCGAACGTGCCACATTTTACCGCGTCCTTTTCGGTCATCAGAATAATCTCGGCGTTCCTTCCCGGCATATCGGTGGCCAGATAATGGTGATGATCCGGAAACGGCTGGGTGGCGGCCAACACAAAGCCCAAATCCGTCAAATGCGTGAAGAATTTTTGCGGATTGCCAATCCCTGCGAGCGCATGCAGCCGCAATCGCCGAAACCTATCGAGTGCATGGCGCACGTCAAGCTGCTGATCTGTTTTCAGGTTGATGAACAGCGCATTCGCGAGTTTCATTTCAAAGGTGGGTGTTGCCGATGAATAGCGCGCTAGTTTGGCATCACCACCGTTACCGTTGACGATGATCGCATCAACAGTCTGCAATCGCGAAGCAGGTTCGCGCAGCGGTCCCGCAGGCAAGAGCGCTCCGTTACTGAAGCCGCGCGAACCATCGATGACGCAAATTTCGATGTCTCGACGCAATCCATAGTGCTGCAAGCCGTCATCGCTGAGAATGACATCGACTTCTTTGTGATTACGCAGCAGTGTTTTCGCCGCTGCAACACGATCCGCCCCCGTGTAAACAGGCACTCCGGAGCGGCGCGCGAGCAAGGTCGCCTCATCGCTCACGACGATGCCGTCTGCGGTCTGCGGCAGCACGTGGATCACCTTGTCGGCGGCATCTTCAGAGCGATAGCGCCTGTAGCCGCGCGTGACGATGCCGCAGTGCATGCCTTTTTTTGCGAGTGCTTCCACCAACGCCAGCACCAATGGGGTTTTGCCGGTGCCGCCAACGCTGATATTGCCGATAATGACGACAGGCACGCCAACAGCGTGTGATTTCAGCCATCCCCTACGAAAACCTGCGCGACGAATCGTCACTGCAAGCAGGAACAACCAGGAAACGGGCCGCAGGATAAATTGCCAGGGACTATTGCGTTGCCACTCGCGGGACAGCCACGCTTCCATCTTGGGGGCGGATAAACGCGGGCAAACCGCTATTTACCGGCGGCTTTTGCCTGAGTGGTGAATGAGATTTTCGTGAACCCCACCAGACGCGCGGCTTCCATAATATTGACGACGGCCTGATGCGTGGCACCAGCATCCGCGCCGATGGCCACGACCGGGTCCTTCATGCTTCCCGCCGCAGCTGTGTCACGCAGCACAGTTGAAAACGCTTCCACGCTATTGAATACCACGGGCGAATTATTGACGATATATTTGCCGTTGTTATCGACACCGATATTGATCACCTGCGGCCGATCCGGCGCTTTTTCGGCGCTCGCTTCAGGCAGATTGATTTGCAGTTCAGCGTATTTGGAATAGGTCGTTGTCACCATCAGGAAGATGAGGATGACCAGCAAGACATCAATCAGCGGGATGAAATTGATCTCAGGCTCCTCGCGTTTTCTGCCCTTCTTGAAGTTCACGCACGCTCCCCGTGCAATGTTTCGACCAGGCGAATGCCTTGCTGCTCCATATCGACCACCATCACATCGACCTTGCTACGAAAATGCCGGTAAAAAATCAATGCCGGGATCGCCACCGCGATACCGCCGGCGGTATTGTAAAGGGCCACCGAAATACCGTGCGCCAATTGCGCAGGATTGGCACCCTGCGTGCCCGAAGCCCCGAAAATTTCTATCATGCCGATCACGGTACCGAACAAGCCCAGCAGTGGCGCGACGGTGGCGATAGTGCCCAAGCCGTTGAGGAAGCGCTCCATCTCCACCATCACCGCGCGACCGGCTTCTTCCATCGATTCCTTCATGACCTCGCGCGAGCTTTTCACGTTGGCAATGCCAGCGGCGAAAATCCTGCCCAACTGCGAATTGTCGTTCAGCTTCGAGACCAGCTCCGGGGTGGCACCAGCCGCACGAAAGGCCTGTACGGTGTCCTGGAACAATGAAGGCGGCAGCACCGAACTGCGTCGTAACGTCCAAAAACGTTCGCCGATAATGGCCACACAAATAACCGAACAGAAAATAATAAACCAGATGGGCCAACCCGCGGCCTGAATAATTGAAAGCAAGCGGAACTCCGTGAATTGTCGTTAATGGTTCGTCGTTGGCGCGGCTTCAAACGCTCCGCAACTGCACCCGATGTGCCCGCACTTTAGCGCAACCGGTGCGGGTTTCACAAGCAACGTTCGCAGTCTACACCACGCAAAACAACGCAGGAGATTGCAGTCCTGTCTTGCGGACCGGTTCAGCTTTATTAGCTGGGTCTCATCGCCATTCGCCAAGTCAGCATCATCAAATTCGCCTGCGGCCCATTGTTGACGCGGCGTTTGATGAAAGGTCCGCGCCAGCAAACGCCT
Organism: Betaproteobacteria bacterium; assembly: GCA_043756275.1. GTDB lineage: Bacteria > Pseudomonadota > Gammaproteobacteria > Burkholderiales > Usitatibacteraceae > UKL13-2. Next base: position 29,064 of record JAYURJ010000122.1, read on the forward strand.
CTGGGCTGATTTCAATATTTCATCCACAAAGGTTGTGGATAACTCTGTGGGTTCGCGCCGATGAATGACGCTAAGTCATGAAACTGTAACGGTTTTTTCTCTGACGCTCAAAAATTGAACATTGATAATTATGTTTAATTTCAATTACTTACGAATTGTTTGCCCGTGAAGATATGCCAGCACCCCGTGGCGTCTATGCTCGTGAAGTTTTGCAGCACCGGTAACAAGCTCGACTATCAAACTTTTTCGGATATGCAGTGGTAGCATCGCGCCATGCCAGCCAACCCGCCCGATCAATCCCCGCTCGACTTTGATGGTACCGATTCGTCGCCTGCGCGATCCAGCGTGTCCCCCAATGTTCCCCGGCGCGCCGATGCATTGCCGATTTCCGTCACCGAACTCAATCGACGCACGCGCAATCTGATCGAGGCAAAATTCGAATTGTTGTGGGTGTCTGGGGAGCTTTCCAATGTGACGCGTGCTGCAAGCGGGCATTGTTATTTTGTCTTGAAGGATGATGCCGCACAGGTGCGCTGCGTGATGTTTCGCAATCGTGCCGCCGCACTCGCCTTCAAGCCCGAGAATGGCTTGCAAGTGGACGTGCGCGCGCTGCCTTCGCTGTATGAGGCGCGCGGCGAATTCCAGCTCGGTGTGGAGACGATGCGCCGCGCAGGGCTGGGCGCGCTTTATGAAGCCTACGAGCGTCTGAAAGCCAAACTCACCGACGAGGGGCTATTCGATAGCGTGCGCAAACGCGCATTGCCCGCTTTTCCGCACACGGTGGGCGTTGTCACCTCACTGCATGCTGCCGCCTTACAGGATGTCCTCACCACCTTGAAGCGCCGCGCGCCGATGATCTCGGTCATTATTTACCCGACCGCCGTGCAAGGCGCCAATGCAGCACAGGAAATTGTCGCCGCCATCGATGCCGCCCGCACCCGCCGCGAGATAGAAGCGCTCATCGTCTGTCGAGGTGGCGGCAGCATTGAGGATTTATGGTCTTTCAATGCCGAAACTGTCGCGCGTGCCATTGCGCACTTTCAGAATGAAACCGGCATTGCGGTGGTGTCAGGTGTCGGCCACGAAACCGATTTCACCATTGGTGATTTCGTCGCCGATGCGCGCGCGCCCACACCGACTGCGGCCGCAGAAATGATTTCTCCCAATGTCGGACAATTGCGCGACGACGTGGTGGCCATCCGTGCAGCCTTTGCGCGCGCGATGCGCCGCACACTCGATAACGCTGGCCAGCGGGTGGATCGTGCGCAGCGCAGCCTGATGTCACCGCAGGATCGCCTCGACCGCGAACACGAACGCCTCACGCAGGCATCATTGATCTTGCGCCACGCACTGGCCGCACGGATTGATCGCGCAAAATTTGAAACGACTTTGCTCAAGCAGCGTCTGGCCGCGCAACGCCCCAATGTGACGCTACGGCAGTCGGCGTTGCAGCAGCACCGATCAAACTTCGCCCGCGCAGCGCAAAACAACATTGTTACCCGCGCGGCCAGTCTGCAAAAATTTGCGCAGGCCTTGCAGCTACTCGCTCCCGAACGGGTGCTGGAACGTGGCTACAGCATCGTCGAACATGACGGCGTGATACTTCGTGACAGCGCCAATGTGCAACCGGGTGACCGGCTCGCGGTGCGGCTGGCGCGTGGCGGCCTGAGCGCGGAGGTAAAGTCGGTCGATGGCGGCATCAAACTTGCCAGCACGGAAAGGTAGGCGTACATTTATCTGTCCGACCAACAAGAAATCTCCAGAGGACACTATGGCAAAAAAAGCAAAAGACGATAGTTCGCTATACAAAGTAATCGAACTCGTCGGCACTAGCAGCGTCTCGTGGGCTGAAGCGGCGAAGAATGCCGTCAAGTCAGCATCCAAAACACTGCGCGATGTGCGCGTCGCAGAAGTGACAAAGCTCGACGTCAAAGTCGGCAAGGATGGCGCAATGACTTTTCGGGCAAAAATGAAGTTGTCATTTAAGTATCAGGGCTGACGCAGCAAGGCAGCAAGATTCGATAATTGCAATTACAACGCCACCTCAGTGTGGCGTTGTAATTTGCGCTTACTCCTGCGCCAGAAAATTTCCGAGGCGCGCTACGATGACCTCACGTAGATCAGGTTGCAGGCAATCCATCGGCTCCACCTGTGGCATCGACCTGAGCCACGTTAACTGGCGTTTGGCGAGCTGCCGGGTGGCGGCAATACCGGTTTCACGCAACGTTTTTTCGTCAATTTCCCCATCGAGAAACGCCCATGCCTGACGGTAACCCACGCAGCGCATCGATGGCATCTCTGCCGAAAGGTCGTAGCGCGCGCGCAACGACTGTAATTCCTCCATCAATCCTGCTTTGAGCATTGCATCGAAGCGCGCCGCGATACGTTCGTGCAAAAGTGAACGCTGCGCGGCGACCAGCCCAATCTGAAGTGTGCGGTATGGAAAATGGTGGGCTGCGGTGGCACGTGTTTGCAGCGCAGACAACGGCGACCCGGTGAGTGTAAAAACCTCCAGCGCGCGCTGGATGCGCTGCGCGTCGGTTGATTTAAGACGCGCGGCCGACATCGGGTCAATGCGATTTAGCTCGGCGTGCATCGCGGGCCAGCCCACCTGCTGCGCGCGTGCGGCCAACGTCTCGCGGACCTCTGCGTCGGCTGCTGGCAGTGTCGAGAGGCCATCAAGCAGCGCCTTGACATACAACATCGTGCCACCAACCAACAACGGGATGCTACCGCGCGCGCTGATGAGCAACATCGCTTGCAACGCATCCGAACAAAACCGCGCGGCTGAATAAGCGTCGGTCGGCGCGATCAAATCGATCAAATGATGCGGATAGCGGCGCAGCGTTTCTGCATCCGGCTTCGCAGTGCCGATATTCATGTCGCGATACACCAGCGCCGAATCGACGCTGACAATTTCCACCGGGAAACGGTCGGCGAGATGCATCGCCAGCGCCGTTTTTCCCGATGCCGTCGGGCCCAGAAGAAAAATAGCTTGGGGAAGCTTGATCGGCATTAGCGGCTTATCAGCGACCGCGCATAAACAGCTTGTCGAGGTCCCCAATGGCAAACTGATACCACGTTGGCCTGCCGTGATTGCACTGTCCGGCGCGCTCGGTTTCTTCCATTTGTCGAAGCAACGCGTTCATCTCCGGAATGGTCAGCATGCGATTGGCGCGCACCGCGCCGTGACAGGCCATGGTGCTGAGAATTTCATCGCGTTGCTCCGTGAGCGCACGCGACGCGCCGTGTTCGGCCAGATCATCCAGGAGTTCGCGCAACATCGCTGGTGCATCAAGGTTCGGGAGCATCGCCGGGACGGCGCGAATGGCGATTTCGCGCGTCGACAAAGTCCCCAAATCAAAACCCAGCCGCGCAAAAAAAGCGTGATTGTCGGCAATGAGATCAATATCGCGTTCGCCGAGTGGAACCACAATCGGTGCAATCAGCGGCTGTGAGGCGAGTTGATTCAAATCGAGCTGACCTTTCAGTTTTTCGTAAACGATTCGTTCGTGCGCCGCGTGCATATCGACCAACACCAAACCGTTGGCGTTTTGGGCGAGCACGTAAATGCCGTGGAGTTGCGCGAGCGCGAAGCCCAGCAACGGAATATCGCCAGAATTAGTAAACTCATTATCTGGTGCGGCTTCCAGGCCATTTTCGCCCTGTGAGGCACGCGGATATTGGACTTTGCCAACTTTATCTCCTGCGAGCTCACCACGAAGAGATTCGTAGAACGCGTTCGGCTCCCGCGCGGTCATATTGCCAAATGAACCCTGCTGGCTCGGTCGAAATGGCTGCAATTGAGGCTGGGGTCTGCGCTCCCCATTGCCGCTAATCCACGCCACTGGATCAGCCTTGGGCGCGACATCACCGCTGGGGCGCGCGAGCGCTTTTTGCAGCGCATGGAACACAAACTGGTGAACACCGCGCGAATCGCGAAAGCGCACCTCCGATTTTGCGGGATGCACATTCACATCCACCATCGCCGGGTCGATGGATAAAAACAGTACGTACGCAGGATGACGATGCCCGTGCAGAATATCGGCGTAGGCACTGCGCACGGCATGCGTGAGCAACTTGTCGCGGACAAAACGGCCATTGACGAACAAATACTGCTGATCCCGCCCGGCGCGGGAATATCTCGGCAGTGCAACGGAGCCACTCAGGCTAAAGGCGGGATGTGGTTCGTCGATCGTCAAACTTGCTTCGGCAAAGGCATCACCGAGAATGGCAGCGATACGCGACCTCGAATCGCTCATCTGATGCTGCCAGAGCCGGCGTCCGTTGTGGCTAAGCGAGATCGCCACATGCGGCACCGACATCGCAATTCTGAGTGCGGCATCTTCACAATGACCAAACTCGGTGGCCTCAGTTTTCAGGAATTTGCGCCGCGCGGGGGTGTTGAAAAACAACTCTTCAGCTGTCACCACAGTCCCCGCTTCAAGCGCCGCTGGTTCGACTGGCGTGAGTGTGCCGCCAACGGCTTCGATCCGGCTGCCATGCGGTGCCGTTTGCTGGCGTGTGGTGATCGTCAGCCGCGAAATCGCGGCAAGGCTCGCCAGCGCTTCGCCACGAAAACCCAGACTCGCAACCCGCTCAAGATCGTCGAGTGAGCCGATTTTGCTTGTGGCGTGCCGCGCCAATGCCAGCGGCAAATCGTCGGCAGACATGCCCACACCGTCATCTGCAACACGCAACCGGCTGATACCGCCCTGCGTGAGTTCAATGTCAATCCGCATCGCACCGGCATCCAGACTGTTCTCAAGAATTTCCTTGAGTGCTGCAGCCGGACGTTCAACCACCTCGCCCGCGGCGATCTGGTTAATTAATAGCTCGGGAAGTACCCTGATTGCGGGATGTTCGGACAAAGGGTGTCTACATGAGAGTTGCCGGGAAAAACGAATATGCCGGATAAGAGACCCGACATCCCCATTCTACCGTGACCTGCGAAGTCACCAAAAGTACCGTCCGAGGGTGCTTTTCTGCCGGATTTGGGGCGACTCAACCCGCGCAACACCCGCGAATGACTTGACTGGCAAGCTTGCAAAGCTTATGGTTATCGAATAATAAACAGATACATAGAGAGCTTTCACAGAAAAGTTCTCGTTCGGAGAGTACAACTATCAACAGCGCCGCCCATCGGCACCGCTGTAGAAATGGAAACGCAAAAGTGGCATCCGTCGATCAATCTGCACCAGAACAGGACCTGTCCAAAGATTTTTCGCTCGCAGCCCACGTCGCGTCGGATGATCGCGCTTTCGTCGCCAAGCATATTTTTTCTGAGCAAGTCAGGCTGTTGTACCGTTTTTCACTGGCCGGCTATCTAGCCGAATTGGTGGTGACCTTCCTGCTCGGCGCGCTGTTATGGAACGAGCTTGGCCAGCGTCCGGAATTATTTGCCTGGTTCGCCGCCGCGTTCACGCTGATGATCGCGCGCTACGGCTTGTACAAGTTTTTTATCAGTTCCAACCCGTCGCCGCCAACAATCGGGAAGTGGGAAACCGCGTTCATTGTTGGCAGTTTGCTGTTGGCGGTGCTCTGGGGTTTGATGGGTTCGGTTTTATTGCCAAAGACCGGCCCAACGCAGATGCCGGTCATGATGCTGGTCGCACTCCTCACCACCGGTGCCATGACCTACTACTCCCCGAACCGGGACTTGTACGTCTATTACACGCTGTTGTCGCTATTGCCGATGGGCGTGATGACGTTAGGTTTCGGCGACCGTTCCGGTTCACTACTTGGTGCGGTGATCATCGTGCTGGCCGGCTCCCTTATCGCAGTCCACAGCAAATTACACAAGGCGCTGCTTGATTCGCTCACCGCGCGCTTTGATAACCTGCTTATCGGCATGCGTCTTAAAGAGGAAAAGCTTCGTGTAGAGCGCGCGCACGCGGCACTCGGTCAGGAAGTGGACGAGCGCCGCAAAGCCGAACGTGCCGAATTGCTGGCGCTACAACGTTTACGGCTGCACCTTGAGCGCACACCATTGGGTGTCATTGAGTGGGATATGGAGTTCCGCGTATCCACCTGGAATCCCTCAGCCGAAGCGATCTTCGGCTATTCAGCAGGTGAAGTCATCGGCGAATCGGGCTATATGTTTGCCGAGGGAACGCAAGACAGCGAGCGCCTCGCCGCGATGTGGCTGGAACTGACGCAGGCCCCGGGCTCCACGCGGGCGACCCTCGCCAACAAAGTCAAACGCGGCGAGATTATTCATGCCGAGTGGTACAACACACCGCTCGTCGACAACGATGGCAAGATGATCGGCGTGGCCTCGTTGGTGCAGGACATCACCGAGCGGCTCAATACCGAACGCACCATTCATTACATGGCGCATCACGACACGCTGACTGGCCTGCCGAATCGGCGGCTGATGCAGGACCGCCTGAATCAGGCCATTCTGCAGGCACGCCGCAAACAAAAACACGTTGCCCTGCTGTTTCTGGATGTGGATCGTTTCAAGCTCGTCAATGACACCCTTGGACACGAGACGGGCGATTACGTATTGCGCGACATCGCCAAGCGACTGAATAAAGCCGTGCGCGAAGGCGATACGGTGTCGCGCGAAGGCGGTGACGAGTTTGTCATCATTCTGCCGGATCTGGACAAGCCCGAAGCGGCGCAACAGGTGGCCACAAAAATTCTCAATGAATTGGCCAAGCCGATCGAAGTGTCCGGCCATGAATTGACCGTGACAGCCTCCATCGGTATTTCGCATTACCCCAACGATGCCACCGACGTGCAGCAGCTTTTGAAACACGCAGATTCGGCGATGTATCAGGCCAAGGACGCGGGACGCAATACGGCGCGCTTTTTCACCAGCGACCTCAATTTCCTGCTCTCAAAACGGCTCGAAGTGGAATCACGTTTGCGCCGTGGTATCGAGCGCAACGAATTCTTCCTGCGTTACCAGCCGCAGGTGGATGTGATTAGCGGTCGCATCGTGGGCGTCGAAGCGCTGGTGCGCTGGAATGACCCACAGAACGGCGAGATTTTCCCGAAAGACTTCATTTCCATTGCCGAAGAGCTAGGCCTGATCGTACCGCTTGGCGAATGGGTTTTTCGCACCGCCTGCAAACAGATCAAGGCGTGGGATCAGGAGGGCTACCGCGACGTTGTCGTGTCGGTGAATCTATCACCACGACAGTTTGTCTCGCGAAAGCTTTTGCCGTCGATGAAGCTGGCGCTAATGGAAACCGGCATTGATCCGTCGCGGATCGATCTGGAAATCACAGAATCCATCGCCATGCGCAATCTCGAGCAAAGCATCGAAATCCTGACCGAGCTCAGGCGCATGGGCGCAACAATTTCAGTCGATGATTTCGGCGTCGGCTATTCGTCGCTTGGGCAATTGCGCCGCCTGCCTGCGCAAACACTCAAGATCGACGGCAGCTTCGTTTCTCAGATACCGGATGACGCGAATAGTTGCTCGATCACTGAAGCGATCATCGCGATGGCCAAGCGGCTCCATTTGCGCACCGTTGCCGAAGGCGTTGAAACAGAAGCGCAACTTCAATTCCTACGCGCCAACGGCTGCGATGCCTATCAGGGATACTTATTCGCCAAGCCACTGACGGCGGTTGAAATCACGGCGATGTTCAAAACGCAACGAGCGGCGGCCTGAAGTTCAACCCCCGCTGCGCGCTGTACTTCTAGGCACGCGCAATAGGCGGATTCTTGGCGAAGTAGCGCTTGATCCCATCTGAAATCGCTTCGGCCATTTTGTTTTGGTAGCTTGGGTCGCGCAGCTTTTTTTCCTCGTCCGGATTCGAGATAAAGGCGGTCTCGATCAGAATGGATGGAATATCGGGCGCCTTAAGCACCGCGAAGCCTGCCTGCTCAACACTCCCTTTGTGCAGTCGATTCACCTCACCCAACTCTGAGAGCACGAGCTTACCGAGTTTAAGGCTGTCGTTGATCTGCGCCGTCTGCGAAAGGTCTAGCAATGTGCGCGCAAGAAATCCATCCTTCACATTCAAGTTCACGCCGCCGATCAGGTCGGCTTCGTTTTCGCGATTGGCCAGCCATTTCGCCGCCGTTGATGTTGCACCGCGTTCGGACAACGCAAACACCGATGATCCGTTCGCCTGCGGGTGAATAAATGCATCTGCGTGCACGCTCACAAACAGGTCAGCCCGCAGGCGGCGCGCGCGCTGCACGCGTTGCTCGAGCGGTACAAAAAAATCTGCGTCACGGGTGAGCGCGATGCGGAAACCGGCATCATCGTGGAGCCTGGCCCGTAGCAATTTAGCGATCACCAGCACAATATCTTTCTCGCGCGTGCCGCGTCGTCCGATTGCACCCGGATCTTCACCACCATGGCCGGGATCAATCACCACAATGATTGGTCTGGGCTGTTTCTTGCCGCTTGCAATCGATGGTGATTTGGTCGATTTTTCCGGAGGCAACTTGTCAATACTCGAATCGCCCGCGCTGGTGGAACTTCCCCCCTTTGCGGGCGCTGTCGAGTCCGCCAATTTCTTGTTTTGTTCTGGCGGTAGGGCAAGGCCGTCTTTGCGCGGCCTGGAGGCAATAATTGCGGAACTCTTCGTTGACAGTGCATCCAACGGAGCATCATTTGGTTGGCCGTGTTGGTTGCCTTTGCCAAAGTCGGCGACATCATTGTTAAGCAGCGCCAGCATCGGGTCACTCGGCTTGGCGGGGTAAATGTCGAGCATCAGCCGATGCCCAAATTCTCCCGCTGGCGGCACGGCAAATACTTGTGGCTTCACCTCCGTGCGCAGATCAAGCACCACCCGGATAACGTTGGTGCGATTAATGCCGACGCGCACTGACTGGATGTAGGGGTCATTCGCGCCGACCCTGGCGGCGAGTTCTTTCAGCGCCGGTCCGAGTTCAACATTCTCGATGTCGATAACCAGACGCTCAGGGTCCTTTACAAAAAAGTGCTGGACTTTGAGCGCGGTTGGCGATTCAAACGTGACACGGGTGTATTCGTTTGCCGGCCAGACACGAGCGGAAGAAACTTTAGTGGCAGCGTCGGCGTCGCGCGCAAGCAGTGGCGACAACATCAAGGGCAGCGAAAAAAATAACCTGCGCGAGAGCTGGGAGGGATTCGCGCTTGATTCAACCGTTACGCGGTGAATATGGGTGGGGGTATGCCCAGCGTTGTCGGAAAGGCGCTGGTTAGCGTCGCCAACATCTGCCGCCCCCGCGCTGACATCGCCTCCAGATTCGCTTCCCGACCGAGGCTTGGTGTCGATTTCAGCGTAATCCTGAGATCCGGCAGAGGCAATAATTCCCCGGCCTTCTCCGGCCACTCCACCAGACAAATATTTGTCTCGTTGAAGAGATCGCGAAATCCAGCTTCTTGCCATTCTTCAGGCTCGCCGAAGCGATAAAAATCAAAGTGATACAAGTTTAACTTAGAAACTACATAAAGTTCAACAAGGGTATAAGTTGGGCTTTTTACCCTTCCTGAAAAGCCCAGTCCACGGAGCAATCCTCGTGACAAGGTGGTCTTGCCGGCACCCAGATCGCCGGATAAATAAATCAGCGCGCCGCGTTGGTCATTTTCCAGTCGCTTTTCTAACGCACTCCCCAGCGCCGCGCCGAGCGCCAGCGTCGCGCTTTCGTCAGGAAGCGATAAAAGCAAATTGTCGGAAGGTTTCACGCTCGAATGGATCACGCTAAACTCAAATGATGACGCAGCCAGCCACTCTTGATTTCACGCAGCTCGCCACCGAAATCAAAACATGGGGTCGCGCGTTGGGCTTTCAGGAAATCGGTATCAGCGACACCGAGCTCACGCTCGAAGAAAACTATCTGCAGCAATGGCTTCATCAGGGCTTTCAAGGAGACATGGATTATATGGCGCGCCATGGCACCGCGCGCAGTCGGCCCGGGGAACTTGTGCCGGGCACGATACGGGTGATTTCGGTCAGGCTCAATTACCAGCCGCCCGCCGCGCGGGACAGCTGGGCGACCATGGACGATCCGGACGCCGCGTTCATTTCCCGTTATGCGCTGGGGCGGGATTATCACAAAGTATTACGCGGCAAGCTGCAAACACTCGCGACCAATATTGAACAGAAAACGGGTGCGTTCCAATACCGCGTGTTTACCGACTCCGCCCCCGTGTTAGAAGTCGCGCTCGCACGAAAGGCGGGCCTGGGTTGGCGCGGCAAGCACACACTGCTGCTCACGCGCGAAGCCGGTTCATGGTTTTTTTTGGGCGAGCTTTACACCAATCTTCCGCTACCGGTCGATGGCGCCGTGACCGAACACTGCGGCACCTGCACAAAATGCATCGACATCTGTCCGACCAAAGCCATCATCGCGCCGTACAACCTGGATGCGCGGCGCTGCATTTCTTATCTCACCATCGAACACAAAGGATCGATTCCATTAGAGCTGCGGCCACTGATGGGCAATCGGATTTATGGCTGCGATGATTGTCAACTTATTTGCCCGTGGAATAAATTTGCCACCGCGACCGGTGAGAGTGATTTTGCAGTGCGCAACGGGCTCGATGATGTGACGCTGGTGGAGCTATTTTTGTGGAGCGCGGAAGATTTCAATCAGCGTCTTGAAGGCTCACCGATCAGGCGCATCGGGCACGAGCGATGGCTGCGCAATATTGCAGTGGCGTTGGGGAATGCGTTGGTGACATCCAAAACGCCTGATGCCGTGACGCGAATTACTTCAGCGCTGACGGGACGAATGGATCATCCATCCGAACTGGTGCGGGAACATATG
>JAYURJ010000123.1:0-4341 GCA_043756275.1 Betaproteobacteria bacterium
GCACTTGGTGGAGTCGCTACGAACGATGGAAACTCAGCACGAAGTCGTAAAAAGTATCGTGGCCTGGAATTGGATTATTGATGCTGTTTCTATTGGGAACTAGAATAACAAGCCTTCGCACCGCGCGCGCGGTCGATGCAGCAGGTGCAGCGTTTCATTACTTCGACCCCAATTACCAAATCCTCGCGCGTCTCGTCGAAGTCGCCAGTGGTGAACCGTTTGACACCTATCTACAGCGGCATGTTTTCGCGCCGCTCGCAATGCACGACAGCTTCAGCACGCTTACCGCGACGCTACCCATTCAGCGCGCCGACCTTCTCGCGCAAGGCCACATCATTGCTTACGGCATGCCGGTCGCGCTATCCGAGCTTTCCGGTTTTCTTGGAGGTAGCGGTGGGGTCGTCTCGACCGCCTCAGACATGGCGCATCACCTCATCGCACAAAGTAGCCATGGCCGGTATGCAGGCCGCACGGTGCTTTCGGACGCAGGCATTTCACTCATGCACACACCGCCTGCGGACGCGGCGGGCGCCTACGCAATGGGCTGGACGGCGTCTCAGTTGCAGGGCGTAAAAACCATCGAACACAACGGCGTGTTATCCACGTTTTACGCGGAGGCTGTGTTGCTACCGGAAAGCGGTTACGGCTTTGTGCTGCTCTACAACGCGTATGCACTCAGCGCGGCAACGCTCAACTTCCCCGAAATTAAAAACGGCATGATCGCGCTATTGACCGGCAACGCTCCCGTCTATGGCAAGGTCACGCTGCCTTGGTTCGGGCGTGGTGCCGCTGCGTTGTCGGTGCTAATTGCAGCGGCGGCTGTGTGGAGCTTGCTGCGGCTGCGGCAGTGGCAAGTTCGCGTCCCCCATATGGCGCGCTGGAGGCTGGCACTGAGCGTGCTGTGGCCGCTGCTTCCGGCCCTGGTGTTGCTCGGTTTGCCCCGCCTGCTCGCACTGCAATCAGGACGCTATTTCGATCATGTCATGCTGGCCCGCGCCATCCCGGAATTGATTATTTTGCTTGGCGTTTGCGCGGTGTTGGGGGTGACAAACAGCGTGCTGCGGGCAGTAAATGTGTACGCCAACGCACAGACGAGACGCTAGCCGGTGCGGTTTACTAACGCGTAGCGAAAGGGATCCTCATGCCGTCAACAGATTGGAGCGCCACGCGCAAGCGTCAGTATCAACACATCAAAGACAGCGTGCTGGCCAGGGGCGAGAGCGAACCGCTAGCGGAGGAAGTCGCCGCCCGCACCGTCAACAAAGTGCGAGCGCAACAAGGTGAGTCGGAGACCGCCAGCGCGTCATCGGTCAACGACCTGTCACCAGGTCGACGCGGCGGACTCAGGTCGCATCAAGGCGCGGGCGGACGCACCGTGGCGCAACTTCGCAACGAGGCGAAACAGCGTGGCATTAAAGGCCGCTCAGCCATGAACAAAGCAGAGTTGGAGCGGGCGTTGACGCGATGATGCAAACCGCCTCGACCGACACGGCTCGAACTCAGTCTACTTAACCCTTCAGAAAAACATCATGAGCTATATCGACGGATTTCTGATTCCCGTGACTACGGAGAACAAAGAGGCATACCGTGCAACGGCAATCGCGGCTGCTGCGCTGTTTAAAGAGTTTGGCGCAACTCGAATTGTGGAATGCTGGGGCGATAACTTGCCTGACGGAAAAATTACTGACTTCAAGCGCGCAGTAAAAGCCGTGAGTAGCGAAAACGTTGTCTTTTCATGGATCGAGTGGCCATCAAAAGCGGCGCGAGATGCAGGCAACGAGAAATTTATGAACGATCCGCGCATGAAGGCGTTCGGCGACATGCCGTTTGACGGAAAGCGGATGGTCTTTGGCGGCTTCGAGACGTTGCTGGACTCCTGATCGACGACAGCTAATTCGTCATTTTTACCAAAAGGAATTCATCATGAAAGTTCAACCCTACATAACTTTTGGTGGCCGCTGCGAAGAGGCGCTGGAGTTTTACAAAAAGTCCGTCGGTGCTGAAGTCACCGGCCTGATGCGTTGGAGAGAAAGCCCGGACAAGGACATGAAGGCACCGTCAGGTCGCGAAGAAAAAATCATGAATGCCTCCTTCCGCATCGGCGAAACAGAGTTGATGGCCGACGATGGAATGGGCAGCGAGACAAAGGCAGAGTTCAAAGGAATGACGCTGGTGATCGAGGTGGCCGACGATGCTGAGGCCAAACGTGTTTTTATGGCGCTGGGTGAAGGCGGAAATGTGACGATGCCTTTGGCAAAGACGTTTTGGAGCTCATCTTTCGGCATGCTGACCGATAAGTTTGGTGTGCCGTGGATGGTGAACGTTGCAGCGTCAATACTCTGACGTCGATAGGACAGGATTAAGGCGTCGCGGCGGTCGCTGAATCGACGAAATACACCGCTCGCGTGCGCCACTGGACGAGAGATCCTGATGGCAATTGAGAAGTTAGCGATGTCAAGGAAGGTTTCGCAAAAGATGGGTGTCAAGGGGGGAATGCGGGCATTCTTTATAAACGCGCCGGAATCCGCACTGAGCGCCATCAGCCTGCCTGGCCTTGACGTTGGCTCCGCGCTTCAAGGTGAGTTCGACTACCTGCATTTCTTCACCAAGACGCAGGCGGAAATGGACGATTTATTTCCGGAATTTAAACGGCACCTCAAGCCGACGGGAATGCTTTGGCTGTCGTGGCCAAAAGGCAAAAAGCTCGGTACCGATCTTGCCCTGCCTGTCGTCATTCGCATCGGCTACAGCCATGGACTGGTCGAAAGCACCTGTCTGAGTGTGGACGCCACCTGGTCGGGCCTCAAGTTCACCCATCCCAAAGAGGACAAGGTCTACCACAACAGTCATGGACGGTTGAAACGCTAGTGCAGCCCGTCGCGGCCTTCTAAATTTACAGCTCACCGGAGAAATTTAATGAATAAGAACGTTCAGCAAAGCTCACGGCAACACCAACATCAAATTTGTATTGGAAGAGTACGATGACGGCCGATGAAACTGCAATTCGGCAACTTTTGGCAGAGTGGGCACGCGTGACTCGTGAAGGACCTCGGGACACCGTCCTTAAAAATCACAGCGAGCACGCTCTGTTCTACGATGTCCTTCCGCCGCTGAAATATGAGTCAGCAGCTGCATATCGGTCAAGTTGGGGCGAGTGGCAACCCGATACCCAAGGCGACATGCAGTTCGAACTTGAAGACCTTAAGGTAACCGCGAGTTCAGAGGTCGCGTTTGCGCACGGGCTTATTCAGTGTGGCGGCACGCTACCCGATGGCAAAGCGTTTCAAGACACTGTTCGCGCAACATTTTGCCTGCGCAAATTAGGGAGTGACTGGAAGGTTTTTCACCAGCACATCTCTAAACCGTACGACAAGAATTGATGTGATGAACGTCCACACGAAAAAGTGTGCGATTCACCTGGTCGTCTTTGACACGATGTCAGACTTGGAAATAGGACTATCTGATTGCTGGTATCAACAATCCACAGTTTCATAAAAAACCTGGCGGCTTCAACGTGAAAACTGTTGCTCTTTCAGACCAGTCGATCACGACGATGGCGGCTTGCGCGATATGCGGACCTTACGCTTGACACGCTCAAGCCATTCAGCTGCGGCATGCCGGTACTGCGTGGCTGTGAAGCACGGGACAAGTAAAAAACAGCGAGACTGCGTTTATGGCAGCAGACTTCTAGGCTAAAGAGGCGCGGATTAAATCAATATCCGTTTGCCTTGAGCGGCGCGAAGGGTCTGAAACCCGCATGCAGCCTTCAAACCCTTCACTACGCTCAGGGAGAACGGGATTAAATCCGCGTTTCCCTAAAGGTATTCCGACGCGGCGATGCCGAAGCAACCACTCATGTCGTTCGGCGCACTGTTCGGTATCGCACGGACAAGGTCGCCAGCTTGTGGAATGCTCTCACTGTTTGCCGAAAGGGTAACGCTAAGGCATCGCGAAACATTGCGAAGTCGATGCGAATCTTTCGATGACACATCAGTGGCTCACGCAAAGCCTGATCTTGTATGCGACAAACGGTGCAGCGAGGAGAACAACGATGGAACCAGTTCTGATGATGCAAACGGCAACGGGATTATTGGCGGTCTCGGCAGCTGGCGGCTTGCTTATGGCCGCGATCCGATTTAGTGGCAAACCCCACCCACCCACGTGGCTGGCCATGCTCCACGGATTTCTCTCGGCTGCCGCCTTGACATTACTGATCTATGCATTTTTTACCGTTGGATTGCCAGGGATGGCGCAACTGGGGTTGGTGTTATTTCTCATCGCTGCCGCCGGAGGGGCATTTATGAATCTCAATTTTCATTGGAAACTGCTGCCGCTCCCGAA
>JAYURJ010000124.1:0-12778 GCA_043756275.1 Betaproteobacteria bacterium
CGCAACGCCATCGCCAGCCAGACAATCAGGGCGAACACAGCGCCTATCACGCCGGCACCAGCAACATATTGGGGCCCGGCCAGCAAGCCGAGGAGTGCAAACCCTGGTGCCAGGATAATCACGATCAAGGGCCACCGTTGTGACGGCGGCCCATCGTGGGGAGTTATGTCCGAATTAGGAGATTGGGATCTAAACATGCAGCTTTTTCACTGTATGGGCCGACGAGCCGAAGACAAAAATCGTACGCCGTAGAATTGCGAACTCGTAGAGCATATGCAATCTCACCACCGACTATTTTGTTTGTGGCCAATGGTCATCATGGCATGGTTCGCCACTAAGTGTGGTCTAGGCAGCGGGTTACCGTTGCCGATCAATGAATATGATTCGATAATCGTTGACGTTGGTGCGGGTCGGGCCGGTGACGACCAGATCGCCGATTGGCGCGAAAAATCCGTACGCATTGTTTGCAGACATCAGCTTTTTTGCTGACAGGCCTTCTGCCATTGCGCGCTGCAACGAGGAGGGCGACAAATAGGCACCTGCGTTGTCCTCTGATCCATCGATGCCGTCGGTGTCACAGGCAAGTGCGTGGACGTGTTCGCAACCGTTCAGTTCAATCGCAAGCGAAAGCAGAAATTCTGTACACCGTCCGCCGTGGCCGGGTTCTTCAAGACCTTTGCGTAGCGTCACCGTGCATTCGCCACCGGAAATCAGCGCAACGGGCGGCTGCAGTGGGTGGTGATGCTGCCGGATTTGCTGGACCAGCGCGGCGTACACTTTCGCCACTTCGCGCGCCTCACCGGTGACGCCATCGCCCAGAATCATTGGCGTGATGCCACGCTGCTGAAAAAATGCCGCCGCTCTGGAAAGGCTGGCGTGCGCCGTGCCGATTACCCGGTTTTCAACGCGCGAAAAAATCGCGTCATCGGGTTTTAGCGTTTCTGCAATATCACCACGCGCGCCGTTGGACAAGTGACGTATCACTGCCAACGGCGGCACGATGCGATACGCGTTGAGAATATCGAGTGCATCCTGATAGGTCGATGGATCAGGCGCGGTGGGCCCGGATGCGATCGCAGAAGGGTCATCGCCGGTGACATCCGAAATGATCAGCGACAACACGTGTGCTTTGGTCGCTGCCGCCAGCCGGCCACCCTGAATGGCGGAAAGATGTTTTCGGACAATGTTCATTTCCTGAATCGGCGCGCCACAACCAAGCAGATCTGACGTTACCGCTTTCAAGTCGGCCATCGAGATGCCTGTCACCGGCAAAGAGAGCAGGCTGGAGCCGCCTCCCGACACCAGCACCAGCAGTAAATCATCTGCGCCAAGGGACGCGGCTAACGAGAGAATTTCCTGCGCCGCAGCCGCTCCGGCCTCATCAGGCACCGGATGGCCTGCTTCCAGCACCCGGATCCTCGTGAGCGGTGCATCGTCGGCAGCAATGCCATTGTAGCCATGGGCGTAACGCGTGATCACAATGCCTTCGAGCGATGCATCCGCAGGCCAATGGGTCTCGACCGCTTTGGCCATCGCCGCCGCCGCTTTTCCCGCGCCAACGACAACCGTCCTGCCTTTTGGAGGTGCAGGCAGATGGGCTGGCACAATCACCAGCGGGTCAGCGGCCGACAAGGCGGCGCGGAAGCTATCGATCAACAACTCGCGTGGATTCATTTACCTATTTTCGCGCAGCAGATCGCTTCGGCGCAATACCGAGTAGTGGTGCCAGATAGCGGCCGGTGAAACTTTGCGGCATTTGCGCCACGTCTTCAGGCGTGCCCTGGCCAACAATTTCGCCGCCGCCGTCACCACCTTCAGGTCCCAGATCAATCAGCCAGTCTGCGGTCTTGATGACATCCAGATTGTGTTCAATCACGACGACTGTATTGCCGTGGTCGCGCAGCCGATGCAGCACTTTTAGCAACAAATCAATATCGTGGAAGTGGAGGCCCGTAGTTGGCTCGTCAAGAATGAACAAGGTTTTGCCGGTATCGCGTTTGGATAGCTCCAGCGAGAGCTTCACGCGTTGTGCCTCGCCGCCCGACAGGGTAGTCGCACTTTGTCCAAGCCGGATATACCCCAAGCCCACATCGAGCAGGGTGGTGAGTTTGCGCGCGATGACGGGTACAGGTTTGAAAAATTCAAACGCAAGCTCAACCGTCATGTCGAGCACCTCGTGGATATTTTTGCCTTTGTAACGCACATCGAGTGTTTCGCGGTTATAGCGTTTACCGAAGCAGACGTCGCACGGCACATACACATCCGGCAGGAAATGCATTTCAACTTTAATGACGCCGTCGCCTTCGCATGCCTCGCAGCGACCGCCTTTGACGTTGAACGAAAAACGCCCAGGCCCGTAGCCGCGCGCACGCGATTCGGGCACGCCGGCGAAGAGATCACGAATCGGTGTGAACAAGCCGGTGTAAGTTGCCGGATTTGAGCGCGGCGTACGACCGATGGGTGACTGATCGACGTTGATGACCTTGTCGAAATGTTCCAGACCTTCGATGGATTCAAATGGCGCAGGTTCATCTGACGAGGCATAGATGTGTTGTGAAACCGTTTTGTATAGCGTGTCATTGATGAGTGTCGATTTGCCAGAGCCTGAAACACCGGTGATACACACGAGGGCACCTACGGGTAAATCGAACGTGACATTTTTCAGATTGTTGCCCGAGGCACCATTGATGCGAAGTATTTTTTTCAAATCCACCTTGCCGCGTTTTTTCGGCACTGCGATCTGCTTTTTGCCAGACAGATACTGGCCTGTAAGCGATTGCGAGGCGCGCTTGATTTCCTCAGGTGTGCCTTGCGCCACGACCTGACCGCCGTGAACGCCGGCACCGGGGCCCATATCCACCACGTGGTCGGCCGCGTTGATGGCATCTTCATCGTGCTCAACCACGATCACCGAATTGCCAAGGTCGCGCAGACGCTTGAGCGTTTCCAGCAAGCGGTCGTTGTCGCGCTGGTGCAAACCAATTGATGGCTCATCCAACACATACATCACGCCGGTAAGGCCGGAGCCTATCTGCGAGGCAAGCCGAATGCGCTGTGCCTCGCCGCCCGATAACGTATCGGCCGAGCGCACCAGCGAAAGATAGTCGAGCCCGACGTTATTTAAAAACGTGAGGCGACTGGAAATTTCTTTCAAAATGCGGTCGGCAATCGCCATCTTTTGCGTCGAGAGCTTCACGTTATCGAACCATTTGAACGAGTCTTTTAGTGACATCGCCGATAGCTCGTGAATGGTGCGGTCGCCCACTTTTACGTTTCGCGCCTCAGTACGCAGGCGTGTGCCTTCGCATTCGGGACAGACTTTAGTCGAAATGTATTTTGAAAGCTCTTCGCGCACCGCCATTGAATCGGTCTCGCGGTGGCGGCGTTCCAGACTGGGCACGATGCCTTCAAAAATTTCTTCGCGCAGGATCGGCTTGCCGCGTTCGCCGGGATATTTGAACGCGATCTTGGTCTTGCCTGAGCCGTACAGAATAAGTTGCTGTGTTTCTGGGGCGAGCTGATCGAAAGGCTTGTCGATATCAAACTGGTAATGCGCAGCAAGGCCAACCAATATCTGGAAATAGAACTGGTTGCGGCGATCCCAGCCCTTGATGGCACCACCAGCAAGTGACAATCCCGGGTAGGCAACGATGCGTTTGGGATCGAAAAAAGTAATCTGTCCCAAGCCGTCACATTTTTGACAAGCGCCCATCGGGTTGTTGAATGAGAACAGGCGCGGTTCCATTTCGGAGAGCGAATAGTCACAGGCCGGACAGGCAAACTTTGAAGAAAACAACGTTTCCTTGGCCGTGTCCATATTGATGGCAATCGCCTTGGCGCCACCCACACGCAAGCTGGTTTCGAACGACTCGGCAAGTCGCTGTTTGGCGTCCTCGGCGACCTTCAGGCGGTCAACGACAACCTCGATGGTGTGCTTCTTCATCTTGTCGAGCTTCGGGAAAACGTCGATTTCAATCACCTTGCCGTTTACGCGCAGACGCACAAAGCCTTGCGCGCGGAATTCTTCGATCATGTCAACGTGCTCACCCTTGCGGTTCACCACCACAGGTGCCAGCAGCATCAGCTTGGTGCCCTCGGGATAACCGAGCACCGTATCGACCATCTGTGACACGGTCTGCGCTTCCAGCGGCAGCTTGTGCTCCGGGCAATACGGTGTACCGGCACGTGCGAACAGCAAGCGCAGGTAGTCGTGAATTTCGGTCACGGTACCCACGGTCGAACGCGGGTTATGCGAGGTCGCTTTTTGCTCAATCGAAATGGCGGGCGACAGGCCTTCGATCAAATCGACATCGGGCTTTTCCATCAACTGCAGGAACTGGCGCGCATAAGTCGATAGCGACTCCACGTAGCGCCGTTGGCCTTCTGCGTACAGCGTATCGAATGCGAGCGACGATTTTCCAGAACCGGAAAGCCCGGTAATCACCACCAGCGAATGGCGCGGCAAATCGAGGCTGATGTTTTTCAGATTGTGGGTGCGGGCACCGCGTACCTTGATAAATTCCATGAATCTCTTATGAGGAAAACGGGCTAAAGCGTTGACGCGATTGGCGACGAAAGTCTGGCCGATACGTCAACAGCGGAAACAAAAAGGCAACCGTGTATTTTACCGCTTTCGTGAGTCTCACCAACCCTGTTTTTTCGCGCACAATAGCGGGGCGGCGCAAAAATTCGGCGCACACACGTGGGGAGCGGCAAGCCTCTCCCCCAACAACAATCGTTTTAAGGAAGGAAGTCTCATGGCATCAGTCAACAAGGTCATTCTCGTCGGCAATCTAGGGCGCGATCCCGAAACGCGCTACATGCCCGACGGCGGCGCGATCACCAATATTTCCATCGCCACGACATCGACGTGGAAAGACAAAAGCGGCGAAAAGCAGGAAGCCACCGAGTGGCATCGGGTTGCATTCTTCGGCAAGCTTGCAGAAATTGCAGGCGAATACCTGAAAAAAGGTTCGCAGGTATATGTCGAGGGCAAGCTAAAGACCCGTAAATGGCAGGACAAAGATGGGCAGGATAAGTACATGACGGAAGTAATCGCCGACGAAATGAAAATGCTCGGCTCGCGCCAAGGTGCAGGTGGAGAGGGTGGCGGCGGCGATTACGCCAAGGCGTCGAGCGGTGGACCGTCCGGGGCTTCAAGCGGTTCGGCGTCAAAGCCGGCGGGGGCTGCTAAAGGTGGCGCGGCGAAGTTTGATGATATGGATGACGATATTCCGTTTTAGTCGGCATCCCCAGTAGATTGGCGATCAAAGCCCCGACAGCCTGACCGGCTGTCGGGGCTTTTTTGTTGTTTGTACTTACGCGGCCTAGGTATCAAAAAAATAATGAAACTCTAGCATTGTTGCGGTTCTTGGCGGAAAAATTCCTCAAAACGCGCTCCAGTGCTAGTGTTTGTCTTTTTAAGGCGGGGTTAAGGCGATTTTTTGCGCCGATATCAGATTGGATATTCCCCGCTCAGCCAACCCCACCAGCGCCTCCATATCAGCGCGGGAAAACGGCATCCCCTCCGCCGTCCCCTGAATCTCCACAAATTTCCCCGAACCCGTCATCACCACATTCATGTCAGTTTCACAGGTGGAGTCTTCGACATAATCGAGATCCAGCAACGGCCCAGCGACACCGATGCCTACGGAAATAGCGGCGATGAAATCGGTGATCGGCGTCTCTTTGAGCAGGCCTTTTCCCAACAACACCGAAACCGCATCATGAAGCGCCACAAACGCGCCAGTGATCGAGGCACAACGGGTGCCGCCATCGGCTTGCAACACGTCGCAGTCGAGCGTGATCTGGCGCTCGCCGAGCTTTTTCAAGTCCACCACGCAACGTAGTGAACGGCCGATGAGCCGTTGGATTTCCTGTGTGCGGCCGGTCTGCTTGCCGCGTGCGGCTTCGCGGTCAGAGCGGGTGTTGGTTGAGCGCGGCAGCATGCCGTACTCGGCCGTCACCCAACCTTCGCCGCTGCCTTTTTTGTGGGGCGGCACCCGCTCTTCGATGCTGGCCGTGCAAAGCACCTTGGTGTCGCCCATCGCGATGAGCACCGAGCCTTCGGCGTGCTTGGTGTAATGGCGGGTAATGATTACTGGACGCAACTCCTCGGCACTGCGGTTCAATGAGCGTGGCATGGGTTTCCGTAAATGGTAAAAAGCAAATGCGTTGTACGTAAATACGTAAGTGCGTTCAGAAAATTACTTCGGCGCTTTCTTGATCGCGTCCTGAATTTCCGTGATCGCTTTTTGAATATCTTCGTCGGAAATGTCATCTTTGAATGCGGCAGTCTGCTGGGTGCTATTCATGGACGACGTGGTAAAACCTTCCATTGGCTCCGTTACCGTAATGGTAGATGCAGCCGCCTCTACTTCCTGACGCTCCCAAGTAAGGCCGATGACGGAGAGATTGTCGGACTCAGCGCCCGCCTTGCGTTCTGCTTCGTCCAGTAGCTTGGGCACCAGCGTGAGCATATCTTCGCGTTGCAATTTGGCGGCGATGGAATCGGGGCTCAGCGGCCCCCAGAAACCATCGGTGGACAGCAGCAAGGTGTCGCCCACTTTGAGCGCCCATTCTTCCGAATGCGTGACGGTTGGCGGCAAGACGCCACCCAGACAGTTATAAATTTTGTTGCGGTCTGGGTGCACCAGCGCTTGCGCTTCAGTGATAACGCCCGCATCGATCAGCTGCCTTACCCGCGAATGATCTGCAGTGGCGGCAGCTATTTTGCCGTCGCGCACGCAATAAAGCCGGGAATCTCCCGAATGCGCCCAGCAGGCTTTGCCGTTCTGCACGATACAGCCAACGATGGTGGTGCGCGGGCACTCGAGCATGTCGTGCTGATCCGCAAAGGCAACAATGGCGCGGTGTGCGGAGTGAATCGCTGATTCAAGGAATTCTTTCGGTCGGCGCAGCGTTGTACGCGCCTCCTGCTGAAAGCGGTTGGTCATGGTGTTGACCGCGACCTCGGCCGCAATTTCGCCCCGCGCATGGCCGCCCATACCGTCGGCGATGACCAGCAACAGGACCTCCTTCGAATACGAATAAGCGAGGCGATCCTGATTGGACTTGCGTCCGCCGATATGGCTGTCCTGGAAAATTGTAAAACGCACGATTAAAAAATCTTTTTGTTCAGGGTTTTCTTCAGGCGTCCGGAGAAACTGTCATCGACAACTTCCGCCACTTCCTCGCGCGTTTCCGACACGCCTTTCATGAGCGCTTTCTGCAACTCGAACGCCGTCTGGGGCCGAGCCATATGGTCGAGCTTCAGGCACGATTCAATAATATCCAGTAGTTCATCTGTGTAAGCCTGTCGCGCCAACTCTTTAATTGGCACCATTTGGTCGTCTTTTTCGCGCTCACTCGCAGGTTGGGGGTGCACGCCCGCCACGCAGGTGTACATGGTCGCGCCGACGGCGTAAATATCTGACCACGGCCCCAATTGCTCCTGATTGCGATACTGCTCGGGGGCGGCATAGCCGGCGGTATACATCGGTCGCAGGCGCGGCGCGTCGGCATTGAGCGCCTGTCTGGCGGCACCGAAATCGAGTAGCACCGGCGCGCCTTCCATCGTGATGTAAATATTGGCAGGTTTGATATCGAGGTGCAGGAGCTTATTGGCGTGTACTTCGCGCAGGCCATTGAGTAAATGGGTGAACAGACGACGCACAAAGCTGTCTGTGAATTCCTGGCGATGCCGTTGGATATGAAATTGCAGGGTGCGGCCGCGGACATACTGCATCACCATGTAAACAGTTTCGTTCGCCCGGAAGAAATTCTCCACGCGTACGATGTTCGGGTGGGAAATGGTGGCCAGAGACCGGCCTTCTTCAAAAAAGCATTTGAGTCCGTGGCGAAACACTGCCAAGTTTTCGTCGGAATTAATTTTTACTTCCGCGCCGTCGACGCGAATCACCAACGCAGCCGGCAGATACTCTTTGATCGCCACCGGCGACCCGCTTTCATCGCGTCCCAAATAAACGATGGAAAACCCGCCCGATGAGAGAAGCTTTTCAATGGTGTAATTATTGAGCCGGTATCCGTCGGGTAACGGTTCGTTGGATTGCGATGCCATGTTTAGATTTGAAGCGCGATGCCGTGGCAGGGCGCGCGAAATCACTAAGTTATAATTGTGGAGTGTTGTGTACGGTAAGTAAAGCCGGGCTGAAATCGCGACGGATTGAGCAGCAGCCTGCCGCACACTGCCATGCTTTTCCCACGCAATTCCCACGCATTTCCCATTATCGCCGTCTTTGCGCCTATTTTCGGCGGCGCAAATTACTAAGGAAGCATCTCCCACAATGATTGCCAGCATGACCGGATTTGCCGCTGTGAGTGCCGAGGTGCCCGGTGGACGGTTCGCACTTGAACTCAAGACCGTTAACCATCGCTACCTCGAGTTCCAGACGCGCATGCCAGAAGACCTGCGTTCGCTGGAGCAACTCATGCGCGAATTGCTGGCGGCCAAGCTTACTCGCGGCAAGGCGGATTGCCGGGTGACCTTCACGCCTATCGCCACGCGTGATTCCCTGACCCCAAATCAGGATGCCCTCACCGCGTTGGCAGAAACGCAGGCGCAGATACTTAAAAATTTCGATGCCGGTCGATTGTCGGTCTGGGAAATTATGCATGCGCCGGGCGTCATGTCCGCTGAGGCGCTAGGTACCGATGCGGCCAAGGAAGGCCTGATCACGTTGTTCAAGAGTGCGATTGCCGAACTCAATGCCACGCGCCAGCGTGAAGGCGAAAAACTCGCCACGTTAATCAACGAACGTCTCGATGGTATCGAGGTGCTGGTTAAGCAAGTGTCGCCGCTGATCCCGGCAATGGTTGCTGCGTATCAGGAGAAACTGGCACTGAAACTCACCGAGGCGATGGCTGGTAGTGCATCTGACGAGCGTCTGAAGCAGGAAGTCGTTCTGTTCGCCTCGCGTGTGGACGTGAGTGAAGAATTGAATCGATTGACTGCCCATATATCCGAAGTGCGCCGGGTGGTGAAAACCGGCGGGGCGGTTGGCAAGCGGCTTGATTTCCTGATGCAGGAGTTGAATCGTGAAGCCAATACGCTCGGCTCGAAATCGGTCTCGACAGACAGCACGAAAGTGGCGGTCGAATTAAAGGTGCTGATCGAGCAGATGCGCGAACAAATTCAGAACATCGAATAGCCCGCACGTAAATCTGAACACGGATGCAACAACAATGAATCACTCGGTTTCCGGTTGTCTTTACGTCATCGTAGCCCCGTCCGGTGCAGGCAAATCGAGCCTCGTGAATGCATTGCTGGAGCGGGAACCTGATATTGGCCTGTCGATTTCCTACACGACGCGTCGGCCGCGGCCCGGTGAAGAATCCGGTCGTGAATATTTCTTTGTCAGCCGCGAGGAATTCGCTGAAATGGTCAGTCGCGGCGAGTTTCTGGAGCACGCAGAGGTCTATGGCAATTTTTACGGCACCTCCCGGTTGTGGATCGAAAAGACGCGCGCCAGGGGTTCCGACGTCTTGCTGGAAATAGACTGGCAAGGTGCGCGTTCGGTGAAAAAGCTGTTCTGTGACATGACGTATATCTACATTTTGCCCCCGTCGATTCAGGTGCTGCGTGAGCGTCTGGTAAAGCGCGGCAAAGACTCTAAAGAAGTCATTGAGCGGCGGTTGGCGGAGGCGCGAGAGGACTTGAAGCATGTCCACGAAGCCGATTATGTTATTATTAATGAAGACTTTAGCGTGGCATTGACTGATTTGCAGTCGGTCGTTCGGGCGCTTCGGGTGACAGCGGCCCGACAATTGCGGTTGCACGCGCAGCTCATTTCTTGAATTCTTGGTCTGGTACTCACGTCGTTTCGTCGCCGCGTGCGGCAGCGAATATTTTTTTTTTTGGTTGATCAGTCATTGCGTAACACGCATTGCAACCGGCTTTGTTTGGAGTAAAAAATGGCACGTATCACTGTTGACGATTGCGTAAGATTGATCCCTAACCGCTTCGAGCTCACGCTTGCAGCCACTGCCCGCGCGCGCCAGATCGCATTGGGCTCAGCGCCTTATGTGGATGCGGGCCGCGATAAACCTTGTGTCATCGCACTTCGGGAAATTGCTTCCGGACGCGTCGGTGCCGAGATTCTCAACCCGCCGCTGCCGACACCGGCACCGTCGCCCGAGATGTAATGTGCGGCTCTGAGAGCCGGAAGAGACATCATGACCAATCTCTCCCCCTCCCAGAGTCCGCTTGCGTCTGCAAAGACATCCGCCGCACAGCCTGCGGCGGATGACGCAAAAAGTGACCCACCGCTGCGCTCGGTATTTGCCGATACTTCGAACGCTGAAGCCGCAGTTGACTCCGATGCCACCGTTGACCCGGGAGATGTCGTTGATCCCCATGCTGCGGCGTTAAAAGAGCTTCTCGCCTCGTATCTAAAGCCCGCCGACATCAAAAATGTGGCGGTAGCTTACGACATGGCGCGGCTCGCGCATGAGGGACAAACCCGAAATTCTGGCGAAGCATACATTACACATCCGCTGGCCGTTGCCACGATCCTTGCGCAGTGGCACCTTGATCCGCAGGCGCTGATTGCGGCATTGCTGCACGACGTGGTCGAGGATACGCCGACGACCAAAACTGATATCGCCAAGAAATTCGGCAAGGCTGTTGCTGAACTCGTTGACGGCGTTTCCAAACTCGATAAATTGCAGTTCGCTACGCTTGAAGAGGCGCAGGCCGAGAATTTTCGCAAGATGCTGCTGGCAATGGCGCGCGATGTTCGGGTGATTCTGATCAAACTCGCGGATCGCTTGCACAACATGCGCACACTGGACGCGGTGCCGCAGGCCAAGCAGGAGCGCGTGGCGAAAGAAACACTGGAAATTTATTCGCCGATTGCGAACCGTCTCGGCTTGAATGCGCTGTACTACGAGTTCGAGGACCTCGGCTTCAAGTACTTGCACCCGCACCGATTTTCGGTGCTGGAGAAAGCCGTAAAGAAAGCCCGCGGCAACCGCCGCGAAGTAGTGGGTAAGATTCTGGATGCGATCAAAGCGCGCTTGAAAGAATTCAATATTGAAGCCACCGTGACCGGCCGGGAGAAATTTCTTTCTTCCATCTATAAAAAAATGGCGGAGAAGCAAATCTCATTTTCTGAAGTGCTCGATATTTATGGCTTTCGCATCATCGTCAAAGACCCCATTTCCTGTTATGGGGCCTTGGGCGCTTTGCACACTTTATACAAACCGTTTCCGGGCAAGTTCAAGGATTACGTGGCGATACCGAAGGCCAATGGTTACCAGTCGTTGCACACCACGCTATTCGGTCCGTATGGCACACCGGTCGAGTTGCAAATTCGCACCGGTGATATGCATAAAATTGCCGAAGCCGGTGTTGCTTCACATTGGTTGTATAAAACGCTCGACGCACAAAATGAGCATGGCACGCAGCTATCTGACATACATCAACGGACCCATCAGTGGCTGCAATCGTTGCTTGAACTCCAGTCTGAGTCAGGTGATGCACTAGAATTTCTTGAGCACATCAAGGTCGATCTTTTCCCGGATGAAGTGTATGCATTCTCCCCAAAGGGAAAAATTCACTCGCTCAGAAAAGGCGCCACCGCGCTCGATTTTGCCTACGCCATCCATTCAGATGTCGGCAATCGCGCCGTCGCCGCGCGTATTGATGACAACAGCGTTCCCTTATCGACGCGGCTTAAGAACGGGGACCGCGTAGAGATTATGACTGACCCCGCTGGCCGCCCCAATCCGGCGTGGCTCAACTACGCCACTACCGGTCGGGCAAGGTCGCAGATACGGCATTATTTGAAGACGACGCAGCAGGCTGAATCCGTGGAATTGGGTGAGCTCTTGCTGATTCAGGCGGTGGGCTCACTCAATTTTGACCCCAACGAGATTGGCAAGAACCACTGGAGCCGATTGTTCAAGGGGGACAGTGCTAAAACCAAAGAGCAGGTACTGTCCGAGATTGGGCTCGGCAAGCGTCTTGCGATTGTTGCTGCGCGAAAATTATTTGCCGTTTCCGATTTAGTGTCACCTGAACATCGGCAACGCGATTCAATTACCATCCGCGGCACCGAAGATATGGCGGTGCAATTTGCCCCCTGTTGTCGGCCTATTCCGGGCGACCCGATCATCGGCCAGATCAAGGGTGGGCAAGGTCTTGTCATTCACACTCACGATTGTCCTGCGATTCATCCCTATAAATTCGATCCTGAAAAATGGATAGATGTGCAATGGGATCCGTTGATTGACAGATTATTCAAAGTCGATATTCGGGTGACTGTGACCGATGGCCGTGGCGTGCTCGCAAAGCTCGCTGCAGAAATTGCGGCGACCGACTCCAACATTTCGTATGTCAATATGGAAGACCAGATGGCCGAGAGCGAAAATCGCTACACCACTGTGGGATTCACGCTGGAAGTACATCACCGCATGCACTTGGCAAGCCTGATGCGACAATTGCGCCATATGCCGGAAGTGGTCAGGATGTCGCGTGTAAAATCCGGTGCATCAAAAGATCATCAAAGGCATTAAGCATGAAGAAAATAATTTCTACACCACACGCGCCTGCGGCAATAGGCCCGTACTCACAGGCGATCAGCGTTGGCGACACCACTTACCTTTCCGGCCAGATTCCGCTTGACCCGGCGTCGATGCAATTGGTTGAGGGATTCGATAATCAGGTGCGACGCGTTTTCGATAATCTGAAAGCCGTGTGCGAGGCCGCTGGCGGGTCGCTCAACGATCTGGTGAAGGTAAACGTATTTCTGCTTGA
>JAYURJ010000125.1:0-12773 GCA_043756275.1 Betaproteobacteria bacterium
TCGTTCGAGATCATCTTGCGTCATTGCTGCGCCGCTGGCGCTGCCGCGCGCGACGAATACCTGACGAATCAATGGCTCGACCGCGATCGTGGCTGGTGACAGGCCGTTGTTATCGGTAGGCACATCGCGCCAGCCGAGAAGAATTTGACCTTCAGCGTGAATGGCGCGCTCGATCTCCTGCTCGCATGCCATGCGCGATGCCGGTTCGCGCGGCAAAAAAACCATGCCGACACCATATTGGCCGAGTGCCGGTAACGTCATCCCCTGCTTGCCGCAAACGCGCCGCAGATGCGCATCAGGTAATTGGATGAGAATGCCCGCGCCATCGCCCAACAGCGGATCGTATCCGGTCGCACCCCGATGGCTCAGATTGTCGAGAATCTTTAAGCCTTGTTCAATAATGGAGTGGGATTTCTTGCCCTTTACGTGCGCGACAAAACCGACACCGCAGGCATCGTGTTCATTGCGAGGGTCGTATAAACCCTGAGCGACGACTGCTTGCGGAGCGTGCGGGATGGATGGGGCAGTGGCAACGACTTTCGGCATGCGAATACTCCGAGAAAAACTTGGTAACAAAATAAATTGCTGAGCGTTCGCGCGGAACGGCAATAAAGGAACTGTGATAATTGTTACCGGGAATGTTGGGCTTTTGGCCCCGCGGTTTTTCGACGGACGGGAAGCTCGATAAAGCCGACCCAACACGCTGATACGGAAAGACTATTCCAGGAAGAGTTCATAATAACGCTGGTTATTGCGCGCTGCAACAAATTTGTCTCGAGCGCAAAAATTGTCGAGCGGTGCTAGCGTGCGGCTCGCGTTGCGAGCATAATGATTTGGGGTGTACACTTTGGTAGAATTTCAATGTTGACAAGCACTTTTGCAATATTGTTACTGTGATGCCTTAACATCAGAAAGGGCGTTTTCGTGAAGATGAACAGGATGATTTGGCGCGGCATAACTGTACTGCTCGCGACGTGTGTCGCGGTGCTATTGAGTTCGTGTGGAAGCGGAGCTGTAACTGGTACGCCAACGCCCGATCCAGCCGCAGGGACACCTTTAGCGGTCTCGCCACCTATCGTCGACTTATTTCCTGATTTACCAACTACTTTCACAGTCACGGGCGGAACCAGTCCTTACACCGCTTTTTCCAGCAACGGCGCAGTATTGCCGATTACCGCAACTGTGGCCGGTTCAACATTTTCTGTAATTCCAAATGCTGTGCCAGCGGACACGGCAATCGACATTACCGTGCGAGACGCAGCAAATGGAACTGCCACGTCAAAGGCTACCGTTAAACCTTCGACGTTGATCAATCAAATTACGTTTACTCCTTTCGGCCCCACTGCCACAGGATGCGGTACTAACGCCCTATGTAGCGGCGGGGACGCACAAATTGTTGTAAAGGCCGTGCAAAACGGTGTTGTATTGCGAAATCGGTCAATCCGTTTCGATGCTTTTAAGGGTGACTTTCAATTCGTAGTCCTTGCGACCGGGGCAAAAGTGAATTCGCTCGTCGTCAATTCGGATGAGCAAGGGGAAGCTACTGTGCGCATAACCGCGAATGTTGGCGCCGCAACCCAAGTGGCAACGATACAAACAACAGATGTATCGTCTGGTTTATCCAGACGATACAACTTCAACATTGTTCAGCAGGTGTCTGGGGTTGGCATCCTCTCAACGTTGCCAAGCGGGGACATCACTTTCACAGGCGCGAAGGGGCCGACTGGCGGGGAGGGATTCTGTCCTGGTGGCTCGGTCGACTACTATATTTTCGGCGGCACGCCACCTTACAATGTTGTATCACCGCTTCCCGCTGTTGCGTCTGTGACTCCTAGCTCCGTTGGAACTACCGGAGGCAGATTTACCGCACAAATCAACGGATGCGGGAAAGTGGCATTTATCGTTACGGATGCGACAGGCCGTACAATCGAAACGTCATCGTTAAATGCCGTGCGAGGCGCCAATGGCGATACTGTCACGCTGACGCCAGCCTCGTTGACGGTTGCGCCGGCCTTGGTATCCATTGTCTGTAACGGATCTGGCAGCGTCACCGTGGCGGGCAACGGCACGTTTAGCACTTTCCCCTCGGGGACGGGTCCTAACGGGGCTCCTGGTACTGGCTTTTCTGTAAACCCTCCGCAGGGTGCTATCCCAAACACGGTTTCTTTTAATGCCAACCCCGGTACGATTTTTTCGCCGATCAGCGTCGATTTTCGAAACGGGACCTTGATACAGCGGGTTATCGTCACCGTAACTGGCACGGTCGCCGGAAGCTGTCCATAGCCATGATTGGTGAAAACAACCCAAGTTTCGTCCTTTGAATCATGTGCTTACATGGCGTCATGAAGCATGATCCAATTGGCTATTAGTGAAAATTTGCGTGGAACTTATCGAGCCAACAGCAAGCCACTAAAAAAACTTGCATCAAACTGAAAGTTGCGCTTTAATAAAAGCAGGTAAGGCTATAATTCTTTGAGAAAAGTGGTTCAAATAAGTGTCACACAGATCACATTCTTGAAGACGAACTCAAAAGGACACCGCCGTGGCAATCAAAAATTATTTTCGTAGCACGGGTAGTTGGGCGAAACAGTTCGCGATCATTTCAGTCTTCGTCGCAGCGGGCGGATTGCTCAGTTCCTGTGGCGGTAGCGGAGCGGCGAGTACTACAACCGTCGTTGGAACCTTACAGGTTCAACCCGGCACCGCCGATGTTTTCGCCGATGTGCCAACGGAATTCACGATTAGTGGCGGCGCCGCCCCTTATCAAGCCTTCACAAGCAATAATGTGGTGATTCCAGTTCCTGCTGTTTCGGGCACAAAATTTACCGTAGTCGCAAGAAGCGTCGTTGCCGATACGCCGGTGTCAGTTACCGTTAGAGATAATTTGGGCGCATCTACGGTGACGACCTTGAACGTCAGGCCGACGACACTTAATAATATCGTTACGATTACACCGATAGCGCCTAGTGGAACTGGTTGCGGCACGGGATTGTGCAGTGGCGGCGATGCAAGGGTAGTCGTTACGGCTATTGTCAACGGTGTTAAATTGACAAACCGTCCGATCCGGTTTGATGTTTTCCAAGGCGATTTCCGCTTTGTGACACCGGGAACCAATGTTCAGGTGACGTCACTGATTATCAACACGGACGAAAACGGCGAAGCGGTCGCACGTTTAACCGCCATCGTGACCGCGCCTACGCAGGTCGCCACGCTTACCACAACTGACACCGTTACTGGTTTGTTGCGGCGCGCGAGTTTCAATATCGTGCAGACGGTTAGCGGTGTAGGTATTCTTACAAGCCTGCCAAGCGGAAATACCACCTTTACGGGGGCCAAGCCCGGCGTTGGCCAACCAGCGCAGTGTCCGTTTGGTGGCATCGTTGATTACTATATTTATGGCGGGTCACCACCCTACGTCGTGGTATCGCCGTTACCGCAGTTTTTGAGTGTGTCTCCGTCTATTGTCACGACCAACGGCGGAAGTTTCCGCGTCACCCAAAGCGGATGCGGCACCAGTCAGTTGATCGTCACGGACGCACAGAACCGGGTGATCGAAACTTCGCAGGTTATAGGCGCACTTGGGCCTGCTGGCGATGCCGCACCAGCGACACCCGCGACTGCGTTGACCGTAACGCCAACGGCGCATACCGTTGGCTGCGGTCAAACAGGTACGAGCACGACTTCGGGATCGGGTACCTTCACCGCTACCATCACTACCCCCGGCGTACCTCCTGGTGCGTTTACGGTAACGCCAACATCCGGGACGATCGGAAACTCAATCAGCTTTACCCGGAATGCGCCGAATCCGCTGCTGACGTCGCCAACTTCCATTAGCATCAACATTGTTGCGGGGACCATCACACAAACCGTTGTGGTAACGGTTCCGGCCAACTGCCCGTAATCTCTTCGCTAAAGACTTTGACGGGCATCTCACTCGAGATGCCCGTTTTATTTTGTACCAAGCTTGTGATCGCTCTGCACCAGCGGCGGTCAAACCAACCGGGACCCTGAGAAAATCGTCTTGATTTTTTTGCTCTTATCGGCGCTGGCGACGACTGCCGCGCTCATCTACTTCCTCCGCCGCACGCGAATCGGACAAATCTTTCTTGATGTCCCCACCGCGCGCGGCTTGCATGTGATGCCTGCACCAAGAATCGGCGGCATTGCCATTTTCGCAAGTGTGTGGCTGTTTGCGGGAATGTGGATGCAGCGTGATCTGGTTGCTTGTATCGCTGGCCTCAGTCTCGTGCTGGTCACTATTTCCCTGCTTGATGATTTGCGTCCGCTCTCGGCCATTTTGCGACTCCTTGTCCACTCTGGCGCGGCAATACTGGTGCTGCTGCTGTGGGTAAATACATTTGGCTTGGCATCCACTAGAACGGGCGCGTTGGTCAGCTGGTCGATATCGCCACCGGGATCGATTGCGCTCGCTGTGGCGTTAATGCTCGTCATCGTCTGGATGACCAATCTGTACAACTTCATGGACGGCGCAGACGGCCTCGCGGGCGGTATGTCGGTTATCGGTTTTGGGTCGTACGCGGTCGCGCTGGGGATGCTGCCGAATTCGGGTGGATCGCTGGGCTCGCTGGTGGCCGCCCTGACGGGTGCGGCGGCCGGATTTTTGATCTTCAATTTTCCACCGGCCAAAGTTTTTATGGGCGACGCTGGCGCAATTCCGTTGGGCTTTCTGGCAATTACGTTAGGCATTCACGGCGGCATGCTGGGGGTTTGGCCGATTTGGTTTGCAGTGGTTATTTTTTCGCCGTTTATTGTCGATGCCAGCGTGACGCTGTTAAGACGGTCGTTGCAAGGTCATAAGCCGTGGGTTGCCCATCGTGATAATTATTATCAGCGACTCATTCTCTCCGGCTGGAGCCATCGAAAAACAGCGCTCGTTTACTATAGTTTGATGTTAGCCGCAGCGGGTTCCGCGCTGGGCGCAATGCGGATCCCCGCGCCAGATGCCATTTTGCTTTCGTGGGTGATAATATATGCACTGCTGCTGTGCGTGATTGAGTGGCGCTTACATGAAAAGAAAAACAAGAAATCAAAAAATAATGACCGTGAGACAACATGAAGACCGTATCAATTAACGAGCGCGCCCTTTTAGCGTTCGGCCACGATGTGGCAATGCTGGTTATTTCGTGGTTCATCACGGTTGCATTATTTTCGCATGCGATGCCTGCTACCGGTTCGGTTGAGCCGCTGATGGGAATGGGTATTCTGCTGGCTGTGGCGATCCCAGTGCAAGCAATTGTCTCCGTTATTTTTGGCATGTATCAGGGCCTTTGGCGGTATGCGAGCCTGCCTGATGTGCAAAGGATAGTCGCGAGTGTTTCCGCCGGGTCGCTGGCCATTGGGCTCACTATTTGGGTCGGCGGCTGGTTGGGGCCGCTCGGGTTTGCGCAATTTTTTGTGCAAACGTTGTTGCTCATTGTCCTGATGTCTGGAAGCCGCATTGCTTACCGCTCATGGCAGGAATGGCGTCAATATGGAAAAACTGGCGACATGGGCACACCGGTGCTGGTGCTTGGTGCCGGAGACGCTGCGGTGAGCCTCATCAAGGAGTTGGCCCGCAGTAGTGATTGGCGGGTAATGGGCCTTCTGGACGACGACACGAACAAACGCCATCGACTCCTTCATGGCGAGCGTGTACTTGGTGCCATAGATGAGCTGCCAAGAATTGCCCGCAGTTTGAAAGTGAAGCACGCGGTCATCGCGATGCCATCAGTGCCATATTCAGTTCGTCGTCGCGTGATTGAAATATGCAACAAAGCGCGGGTACAGGTGCTGACGATCCCGAAATTCAATAGTGTCGCATTGGCGCCCGCAGCTTCAGGCAAGTCCATGCCGCCAAAAATTCGCCGCGTCGCGGTGGAAGATCTGATGAAGCGTGAGCCCGTTATCCTCGACGATGCTGGGCTGCACGAGCTCATCACCGACAAAGTCATTATGGTCACCGGTGCCGGTGGTTCCATCGGCTCCGAATTGTGCCGTCAAATCGCGAGCTACCAGCCCTCCATGCTGGTGTTGTTTGAGCAAAACGAATTTGCCATGTACCAGATCGAACAAACATTGCGTGATGCATTTGAAAACCTGCCCATTGCAAGTGTCATCGGTGACATAAAAAATGCGCGCCGCGTGAATCAGGCAATGCACCAATATTCACCCTCGCTGGTTTTTCATGCGGCTGCCTACAAACACGTGCCGTTAATGGAGGAATCGAACGCATGGGAGGCCGTCCAGAACAACGTGCTCGGCACACTCGTCGTTGCCAAATCCGCCATTGAGTATGGTGTCAAAAAATTCGTGTTGATTTCTACCGATAAAGCGGTGAATCCCACCAACGTCATGGGTGCCACCAAACGACTCTCGGAAATGATCTGCCAGGCATTACAACAATCGGGTGATACACGGTTTGAAATGGTGCGTTTCGGCAATGTGCTCGGTAGCGCAGGCAGCGTCATTCCCCGCTTCCAGGAACAAATTGATCAAGGCGGGCCGGTGACCGTCACGCACCCGGACATGGTGCGATACTTCATGTCGATCCCTGAGGCCGCGCAGTTGGTGTTGCAGGCAGGCACGATGGGCTTGGGCGGTGAAGTATTCGTGCTCGACATGGGCGAGCCGGTAAAGATTGTCGATCTCGCCAACGACATGATTCGTCTCTCCGAGCCGACCGACAACGAAATCAAGGTGGTCTACACGGGATTGCGTCCCGGCGAAAAACTCTTTGAAGAGTTACTTGCCCACGATGAGCACACGCGTCCAACCCCGCACCCCAAGCTGCGCGTCGCCAAGGCGCGCGAAGTGGCGACTGGATTTGTGGAGTCACTCACAAGCTGGCTCAATCAGGATCGTATGCCGGACGATTCTGAGGTGCGTCGCGATCTCAAGCGTTGGGTGCCGGAGTATGTGGCGCAAGTACGGCCTAAGCTCAAATCCATTAACGGCATGGCTGACAAGAAGTCCGCCTAGCGGCTTTCCTGCGAAATAGATTGACGTTTAGCGCGTTGCGCCATTTGATGGCGCGCCCGACACGATTCGAACGTGCGACTTCTACCTTCGGAGGGTAGCACTCTATCCATCTGAGCTACGGGCGCGCAGCAAGCATTAGTCGCAGTTTACCATCCCGCCTGAAGCCTGCCGTAAGTTCAAACAGGATTTGAGTCGAAAACCGCTTCGCAAGTATAATTGCATCACCCGAAATTCACGTCTCCAGGAAGTCGCCATGTCACAGCCGCACCATCAGCCCGCCGAAGAAAACGCTGAATCCCACCCCGTCAAGATGGCCATTGCCGTCACGGTCGGAGCGTTTGCGCTCATCATAGGTATCGTCATGCTGGCTTATTTCGCCGTCGGCACCTATTCAATCGGCAGAAGCGTCGAAAAAGCCAATACGCCGGAGGCAATTGCACAACGCATCGCGCCGGTGACAGTCTTGGCAATTGAAGCTTCAAAAAATCCCGCCCCGACCCCAGCGCTAACGCCAGTGGCCGCAATATCGAAGGTCGCCGCGCCGATTGTGGCGATGGCAATACCTTCGGCTTCAGCTTCAGCCGCGCCGACGGCTGCCGGTGGCGAAAGTACTTACAAGACCGCATGTGTGGCCTGTCATGGTGCCGGCATCGCAGGCGCGCCAAAGTCCGGCGACAAGGCGGCGTGGTCCGCACGGATCGCGCAGGGCAAGCCGACACTTTATGATCATGCAATCCGTGGATACCAGGGAAAGGCGGGGGTCATGCCAGCCAAAGGGGGCAATTCGGCACTGGCTGATGCTGATGTGAAATCGGCCGTGGATTACATGGTTTCGCTGACCAAGTAGGGCTAGATGGCGGTCACAAGGTTTTCAAAAAAAGGGGCGGATCATCCGCCCCTTTTACTTTTCCGGCCGCTCCGATGAGTACATACGCGATCGGCGATCTGCAAGGTTGCCACGCATCACTCCAGGCGCTTTTGGACAAGATAGGTTTTGTCAGCACCCAAGACCGGTTGTGGTTTGTTGGTGACCTCGTTAACCGTGGGCCGGAATCATTGGCCTGTCTGCGCTTTGTCAGCAGTTTGGGCGACCGCGCCACCGTTGTGCTGGGTAATCATGATTTGCACCTTCTCGCGGTGGCTGAAGGGGTGAGCAAGCTCGGCCGACGCGATACGCTGCAGCCGATTCTCGATGCGCCGGATCGCGCTGATTTACTCAATTGGTTGAGCCGCCAAAAATTACTTCATGTCGAGGGAAGCTACTTGATGGTTCATGCGGGCCTCCTTCCACAATGGGGTCTAACGAAGGCAATAGCGCTTGCCGGTGAAATTGAAACCTTGATACGCAGCCCCAATCGACGCGCATTCCTGAAAGATATGTATGGCAACGAACCGAGCCGCTGGAATGAAGCGCTAACCGGGAAAGCGCGCCATCGGCTCGTCGCCAACGTGCTGACACGTATGCGCATTCTCAACGACAACAACGAACTCGATCTTGAATTCAAGGGAGAACTCGATGCCATTCCGTCGGCAATGGTTCCGTGGTTTGCGAAACGTCATGCCTCGTTGGCAGACAAGACGATTCTTGCCGGGCATTGGTCAGCGCTAGGCCTGCATGTGTTGCCCAATTTTATTGGCTTGGACACCGGCTGCGCATGGGGACGCCAGCTCACCGCGTTTCGGTTGGAGGATCGCGCGATTTTTCAGGTTGAGTGTGCAGCGCCGGATCGCACGGATTAAAAATAGCAAACACTAGCATTGGCGGGCATCTTCAGCCATTATTGCCCTGAAAGGCTCGCCAGTAAACGATCTGCACTATTCGGTTGCTGCTGTAGCCTCGAAGGCTTCATCGTGAAAACGTCGATGCGCATGAGGCAGGGGCACATTCAAAATTTTTGCAATTGCCGCTTCAGATTGCAGCGCAAGTTCTCGCCGCGTCAGCCTGGCCGCGTCAATCTGCTGCGCAAAAATAATTTCGGCAATCATCGATTTTTCGGCAATGATCATCGCCACTGATTCGGCAAAACTCAATTCGCCGATAAACGCAGCGGCCAGCGAAGGTTCGCCATCGCTCCCCAGATAACGAATTGCCGCTGGTGCAATTGTCGCGCTATTAGCGACGGCGGGTTCGAACAGCGACGTGTGAAACTTGAGCAATTTATCGCCGGGAGTGGTCGTGCCCTCCGGGAAAAACCCAATCGTGTCACCTTCAGCCAATACGTTATGCATCGTTTCGTTGATCTTGGCTGTGTCGCTGCGCCGGGTGCGGCGTATGAAAATGGTGCCCGCCTTTTCGCTAAGCCATCCGGCGATAGGCCAATCGCGAATCTCCGCTTTTGCAATGAAGCGTGCAGGATGTGCGGCGCTAATGACGAAAATATCCACCCATGAAATATGATTTGCCGCGATGATCAAATTGCGCGCGTCTCTGGCCGGCCTTGCCCCGTGTATCGACAATAAAATATTGAGGATGCGCAGCAATTTTCTTGCCCACCATCCAGTGATGCTCGCGCGGGTCTGCACCGATATCCGCGGATAGATGAGCCCCACAACCAACAGCCCGGCACCAATATGCATCAGCAGCCTGACCCAACGTACGCTACGAATGACGTGGTTAGTGCGCGCGTGCGGGGGGGTAATGGATGGTTTGGACGACTTCGGCATGCGGCGATACTACTGCAACTTCAACGGGTTTCTTCCTGCAAATGCAAAGAAGGGGCATGTAGCCCCTTCTTATTGGATCGGTCAACATTGCAAAATTGTCTAGAGACGTGAGACCCGAGTGGTGCCTTGCCCGGAAAGAATGCGGACACTGTCCCCGACGCGAAACTCCTCGTCTTTCTCCTGCGTGATCGCAATCAGTTTGCCGCCGTCAAGCCGAACGGTAACTTCAACGCCTCTGCGATCATTATTGTTTTTTTCCACCGCGTTGCCGATGATGCCGCCGACGACCGCACCGGCAATCGCGCCGACCGCATTCGCCCTTGATCCCCCGCCCACGGTGGAGCCCGCCACGCCGCCGATCGCGGCACCGGCCAAGGTTCCAGTCCCCGTATCGCGGGCATCAATGGTAACGTCGCGCACGCTTTCCACGGTGCCCAGTCGCACCGTTTGTTCGCCGCGTACCTGCCCACGCGTGTAGTTACCGCCACCCAGACCTGGCTGCGCGCAGCCGGCCAGAAAAGCCGCTGCCAACACGGCACCCAGTAACTTCAAGTATTGCGCATTCATATTTTTCCTCACTCGAAAAGAGGTTCGTCAAATGCCGTCAAGAAACGCGCTTCAATCGACTCGCGCGTTGGATGATGACCCTGCGGGCCGCGATGCTCAATTTTGATGCTGCCCATGGTGTTGGCGAGGCGCCCGGTTTTTTCCCACGACCAGCCGCGCTCAATACCGTACAACAACCCGGAGCGATACGCATCACCGCAGCCGGTTGGATCGACTCGCCGTTCTTCCCTAACGGACGGCACATTGATTTGTTGACCATCGGCATAAATGACGGAGCCTTCCGCGCCTTTGGTCACAAAAAAAGCCTTCACGCGCTCGGTGAGCTTTGCAATCGGTTCACCAATGCGTTCTTCAAGTACCCGAGCCTCGTAATCGTTGACCGCCACATAATCGGCGAGTTCGATGAAATGCTTTAATTCATAGCCCTTGAATACAGACATTTGCTGGCCTGGATCGAAAATGAACGGAATTTTTGCATCGTGAAATTGTTCTGCGTGCTGCAGCATGCCGTCGCGCGAGTCCGGGCCTAAGATACCCAGCGAGACGCCACTCGCATCGCCTATCTTGTTTACATACGACGACGACATCGCCCCCGGATGAAAGGCGGTGATCTGGTTGGCATCAAGATCGGTGGTAATAAATGCCTGCGCCACAAACGTGCCAGGCACCTCGCGGATGTGCGCGCGTGCAATGCCGAGCGCATCAAGTCGTTCGCGATAAGGGCCGAAATCATCCCCCACCGTTGCCATGATCAACGGTTCGCCGCCTAGGAGCTTCAGGTTGTAGGCGATGTTTCCCGCCGTACCGCCGAATTCCCGCCGCATATCGGGTACCACGAAGGACACATTCAGGATGTGAATTTGGTCCGGAAGAATATGCTCACCGAATTTGCCATGAAATACCATGATGGTGTCGTAGGCGAGGGAACCGCAGATCAAGACTGGCATGCGCGAAAATCCTTAGAAAAAAAGCATTATACCGATGCCATACCAGTAACCGCCGCTGGTCGGAAATCATCATGCAAGGCATGACAGCGATTTTTCAACATGGGTAACTGTGACGGTACGAGTTTGCTTTTTTGGTGAACCCGGCGCGCTCAGCACTCCAAAAAACAAATGGGATTGGCCCAGTCAATCCGCGAATTCTGAAACACGGCAAACTCATCGAAAGATGAGGACGCAAAGTCTCCGGTCTAAAGGATTTCAAAATCCTACGATAGCGGGATTACCAGGGAGTCTGAAATGCACAGTTTTTGGACATTCGAACACGAGCAAGTCCCGCGACGTCGGCAACGTGCCGAGACCTGTTGTTGATCGAGACCTTGCCGTTTTCGCTGCTGATCCCTGCCGCACACGCGGCGACCGCAGGCACGCGCCCTCATGATTCGCTGAGCTAACCCGCCATGCCCGCGCGACGGTGGCGTAATGATCGCGCTGTGGAAATATGGTGCACTCCCTATCCGGGGCGACCTTGGCCTAGTGTTTTATTCGAAGCGGCGGTTTGCCGTCAGGGATAAAAGGGACGCAGACCGTAGCCGGAGGCTAGCGGTCGGTTGCCAATTTCAAGATTGAGATTTACGTACAGATCTGTATTCGGTACGAGGCCTTCATCTTTGGTCATGGCGCGGCCCAAATAATCGGCCGGATGCAAGACGCGGCTGACAACGACTTGATTGGCATTGTCGGTCAGTCTAAGTTCCAGCGACGGCATGTCTTGTTTGGTCTTGCCACGATTAACGACAATAGCCGTGAGCAGGATGCGACCCGGTTTACCTGGCGCCTCAATCAGATCTGAAGCCACAATCTCGAATGCGGCCTCATCGCGACCCCACGAAATCGAGCAACCCACCAGTTCACAAAGCTGGCCGAAGCTTGGACGCAATTGTGGATAGCTCGACACAATATTGGTTCGAAAAGCGTAGGCCGCCTGAGCCAGCAAGCAGACGAACAACAAGAAAACACCAAACCGCCAAGCCCACGAGGGTTCTGCTGTCGATGCACTGGCATCGATCTGTGCATCGACAAGTAATGGGTTGCCCTCAACGGAGAGGTCTATTCCTGGCGCAACCAGCGCGAGATCATTGGTTTGATCGCGAAGAGCTGCGATTTTTTCTATGCGGCTTTTATGAAAGGGCAGAATTTCGACTTCGCGGGCTGCAAGTGCAATTTGCGTTGGCGCGACTGCAACAGCTACCGGAGAAAGGGGGCCAAGTGCCGAGAATGCGGCTGGCAATAGCGACGGCTCTTCTCTGAGGAAAATCGGATCGGCGACCGGTAAAGCAACACTGTCAACCATCACTGATGGAGGGGGCGCATCATTTTCAGGCGCGTGCTGCGCATTTTCGGGTAATGGTTCTTGTATGTGATCGACAGGCATGCCGACAGTTTCTTCGACGCGTGACAGGGACTGAAATGCATTGAAGACCTGTCGGCAACGACCACACATGACGCGGCCTTGTCGCACGTTCAGCTGTTCCGGCTGTACCTTAAATTGTGCCGCGCAATTGGGGCAGATTGTAAGCAACATAGCGCGAAAGTATAGCGCAGTGATTCAGCAACTCACGC
>JAYURJ010000126.1:0-12759 GCA_043756275.1 Betaproteobacteria bacterium
CGCTCGCCGCGATCCTGCTCGAGCACGATGCCAAGACCGATGAGCTGTATGCCGTTGGTACGTTCGGCGGTGAACGATTCAATGAGTTTTTCCAGAAATACGAGTTCAAGCTGTCGATGGAAATGGGCGGCAAGGCGAAAGATGTTGTTAAGGCGACCGCAAAACTCACTGATTTGGCGGCGTATTCAACCCAAACTGCGCAGTGCTGAATGGTCCCCTGGATAGAATCTCAACACGACTTTCCAACGGTCGCATCAGCCCTCACTGAACCAAACGGCCTGTTGTGTGCAGGTGCTGATCTTGCGCCGGAAACCATTCTTGCCGCCTATTCGCGTGGCATCTTTCCGTGGTTTTCCGACGGTCAACCGATCCTCTGGTGGAGCCCCGATCCGCGCATGGTGCTTCTGCCGACAGAATTCAAGGTGTCGAAGTCGCTGGCAAAAACGATTAGTCGGCAACTGTTTGATATCCGTTTCGATAGCGATTTTGCCGCCGTCATTTCAGCGTGTTCAGCGCCGCGCAGTGAGGGCGGTGGCACCTGGATTGTTCCAGACATGCAGGCAGCCTACGCGCGGTTGCACGCGCTTGGTGTCGCACACTCGATAGAAAGCTGGCGCGATGGAAAATTGGTCGGCGGATTATACGGTCTGGCGCTGGGCCGCATGTTTTTTGGTGAGTCAATGTTCGCACGCGAAACCGATGCTTCAAAGGTCGCGCTGGTGGCATTGGTTGAAAAACTCAACCGCGACGGCTTCAAGCTCATCGACTGCCAGCAGGAGACCCGCCATCTCGCCAGTTTTGGTGCGCGGCCAATTGCGCGTCAGGATTTCGTGCAACGACTGAAAGAATTGATAGACTTGAATATGTCCGGTTCTGTTTGGCGTTCAAGTTGATCGGGTTGCGATGTCAAAATTAAACGACCTGCCATTTGCGAATTTGCAGTTCTACGCAACCGCACCCTATCCGTGCAGCTACTTGCCCGGTCGGCTTGCGCGTTCCCAAGTGGCGACCCCGAGCTATCTGATCGACTCGCCGACCTACAGCCATCTGGTGGCTGCCGGCTTCAGGCGCAGCGGCGCGTTTACTTACCGGCCCTACTGCGATCACTGCCATGCGTGTACTCCCGTGCGGGTTGTCGTTGAAAAATTCGCGCCAAATCGGGCGCAGCGCCGCTGCATCAAAGCCAATGCCGACCTCGTGACCCGCGTGATGGATCTCAAATTTTCACACGAGCATTACGCGCTCTATCGGCGCTACCAATCGCAACGCCACCCCGGCGGCGGGATGGATCACGATAGCCGCGAGCAATATTCGCATTTCCTGTTGCAGAGTAATGTGAATACGCGACTGGTGGAATTTCGGGATCACGGCCAGTTACTGATGATCGCCATCATGGATGAATTGGTCGACGGACTGTCGTCGGTATACACTTTTTTTGATCCCGATCTGGCGCGCCGCAGTCTGGGCACCTACAGTGTTCTCTGGCAAATCGCCGAGGCTCACCAGCGGAAACTGCCATTCATCTACTTAGGCTACTGGATCGCGGAATCAAGAAAGATGAGTTACAAAACTGATTTTCAACCCGTCGAAGGACTGGTGCGGGGGAGCTGGGAACAACTCGCAGCGCCCAATCTGCCTTGATAGCCGGGCATCAGCGACGCCAGAAGGCATCAAGGCACGAATGCATCCAGCCATGCCAACGCATTTGCTGCGGGCATTGGCCTTCCAAACAAAAAACCCTGCCCCTCATCGCAACCCAGCGCGCGCAGCCGAGCCTCTGTGCGGGCATCTTCAATACCTTCGGCAACCACTGACAAACCGAGATTGTGCGCAAGTGCAATCGTCGATTCGACAATCACTGCCGGTCGGCAAGCCAATCGCGTATTGCCGAGCGCAAGCATCAGGTTGTCTGCAGTAACGTAAAATGACTGCATCGCTTACGCAATGTCAACATTCATCCGCCCATCGTGTTTTACCCCTTCGCCCGTACCGCCCTGTTTGCCCTTGACCCCGAGGTCGCGCACCACGTGGCGCTTCACTCGCTAAAAAAACTGCACAAACTGCATTTGTCCGGGCTGATTGGCAACCGTCTATCCTCACCGCGTGAAGTAATGGGGCTTAGCTTCGATAACCCGGTCGGGCTCGCGGCAGGGCTGGATAAAAACGGCGAATACATCGATGCCATGGCGGCAATGGGGTTTGGTTTCATCGAAGTGGGTACTGTCACACCGCGCCCGCAGCCGGGCAATCCCAAGCCGCGCATGTTTCGATTGACCGAGCACGACGCACTCATCAACCGGCTTGGATTCAACAATCAGGGCTTGGATGCATTCGTGGCCAACGTCAAACGTGCGTCATACAAGGGGGTATTGGGCCTCAACATCGGCAAAAATGCAGACACCCCAATCGACAAAGCGGTCGATGATTACGTGACCTGTCTTCGTGGCGTCTACCCCTTTGCCAGCTATGTGACGGTCAATATTTCTTCCCCGAACACGAAAGGCCTGCGGGATTTACAAGCGACTGCGCAACTCGAAAAACTGCTATCCACATTGAAGGCAGAGCAGACGCGCCTTGCAAAAAAACACAAGAAACATGTGCCGCTCGCGCTAAAGATTGCCCCTGATCTCGATCTGAAATCGATCAAGGAAATTGCGAATCTCACCATTGAAAATAATTTCGAGGCGATCATCGCCACCAATACCACCGTTTCACGCGATGCAGTACGTGGGCATGCGTTGGCGGGTGAAGCTGGTGGCCTCTCCGGCAGGCCTTTGTTCTCGCCTTCCACAGAAGTATTGCGCGAGCTCGCAAAAACGGTGAAAGGCAGGATTCCCATTATCGGCGTCGGCGGAATTCTCTCCGGAGCAGATGCGAAAGAAAAAATAAATGCGGGTGCGTCCCTCGTGCAAATTTATACCGGGTTCATCTACAAAGGCCCTGATTTGATTCGCGACGCGGTCAAGGCCATTGCTGGAAAATAGCAAATGCTGATCGGACTTCCGCGTGAAATCAAGGACGGTGAGCGCCGGGTTGCACTCACGCCTGACGCCGTTGCCGCATTGCATGCACATGGACATGTCGTGCGCGTGCATGCTGGTGCCGGGCTTGGCGCGGGCTTTGCCGATGCTGATTACATCGCCGCAGGCGCTATCATCGTGAGTAATGCCGCAGCCACCTTTGACGTCGATCTGGTGGTTAAAGTGAAAGAAATTCAAACCGGCGAGTGGAACCATCTGCGGCCCGACAGCACGCTTTTTTCGTTCCTGCATCTGGGCGGCGACCACAGCATGGCAAACGCACTGCTGACGCGTCGAGTCACGGGGATCGCGTTTGAGACGGTCGAAGATACATCGCGGCGCCTCGCGATTTTGGGTCCGATGTCGGTCATTGCGGGCGAAATGACGATCCAGATTGGCGCGAATTTATTGATGGCGCACAACGGCGGACGTGGCGTGGCCATTGGCGATGCACGCGTCGTCATCGTCGGGGCTGGCAATGCGGGCGCTGCTGCAGCCGCAACGGCGCTGGCGTTGGGGGCAGACGTGACGGTGCTGGGACGGGTTGGCCAAAAGCTTGCCCTGCTCGCACATAAACTTGGTTCAAGCGCACGCACAATTGCCATCAATCCCGATGCACTGATGACCGCACTCAGCGGCGCTGATCTTGTCATTGGTGCTGTCAACATTCCCGGCAGCGCCACCCCCAAACTTCTCACGCGTGAGCACCTGCAGGCGATGGGTGCAGGTGCGGTGCTGATTGAAATCTGTATTGATGGCGGCGGTATTTCTGAAACCGCGCACGCCACCAGCCATTCACAGCCTACATATATCGAAGAAGGCGTATTGCATTATTGCGTGGCCAACATGCCCGCTGCCGTGCCGCGCTCAGCAAGCATGGCGATCTCGACTGCAATATTGCCGTACGTGCTCGCGCTGGCAGATAAGGGGTTGCGGCAAGCGTTGCGGGATGATGTCGGGTTGGCCACGGGTTTGCACATGCACGGCGGGCGCATCACGCATGCAGCAATCGCGCAGGAACTGGGCGTTACCTGCGTGGACCTCGATGCATTGCTGTTTTCGTGCTGAATCGTAAAACCGTCCGCATGCCGACCCTCGCTGAAAAGAT
The DNA here is from genome assembly GCA_043756275.1 of Betaproteobacteria bacterium. Taxonomy (GTDB): domain Bacteria; phylum Pseudomonadota; class Gammaproteobacteria; order Burkholderiales; family Usitatibacteraceae; genus UKL13-2. The sequence continues at coordinate 4,129 of JAYURJ010000126.1, forward strand.
AGATGCGCTTCTGCCACAAACCCAATGCACCCAGTGCGGTTATCAGGGCTGCATGCCCTACGCCGAGGCCATTGCTGTAGGAGGCGCGGACATCAATCGCTGCCCGCCGGGCGGCGATGCGGGGATCGCGGCGCTTGCGGCGTTGCTGTCTCGGTCAGTTTTACCTCTGGACATCAGTTGCGGCCTTCATCAACCCTACCGCATCGCGATAATTGATGAAGACACTTGCATCGGCTGTGCAAAATGTCTCGCCCCTTGCCCAACGGACGCAATTATTGGCACCAATAAATTCATGCACACGGTCATCGCATCGCTTTGCACGGGCTGTGAATTGTGTATTGCGCCCTGCCCGGTCGATTGCATTCGCATGGTGGAAGACCCGCGTTTTCCGGTAATGATGGACGCTGACATGGCGCGCTCGCGCTATCAATTTCATCAAATGCGACTGGCACGCGACGAGCAGGAACGCAACGCTGCACTGGCCGAACGAGAGCGTGTCGCACTGAACAGCAATGGAGCGCACTGATGAATGAGGCGCGCGTGATGAAACCGGCCGAGCGTCATGAGTTCTTCCGGCGCCTGCAGGAAATCAACCCGCATCCAAAATCAGACCTTGAATACGGCTCCTCGTTTGAGCTGCTGGTGGCGGTGATTCTGTCGGCGCAGGCGACCGACAAAAGCGTCAATATCGCCACCAAGAAGCTGTACGCCGTCGCCAATACGCCCGAGGCCATACTGGCACTTGGCGAGGAAACGCTGACCGAATATATCCGCACCATCGGCCTGTTTCGCACCAAGGCGAAGAACGTGATGGCCATGTGCCGATTATTGATTGCCGACCACGCCGGCGTAGTGCCCGACACGCGCGAGGCACTCGAAGCATTGCCCGGCGTGGGCAGGAAGACCGCTAACGTAGTACTGAATGTGGCCTTCGGTCAAACGACCATGGCGGTGGATACGCATATTTTTCGCATCAGCAATCGCATGGGTCTGGCACCCGGCAAGGATGTGGTCGCAGTCGAAGAGAAATTGATGAAAGTCGTGCCGAAGGAATTCATGGATCACGCGCATCACTGGCTGATTTTGCATGGCCGCTACACCTGCATTGCGCGTAAACCCAAATGCGGTGCGTGTCCGGTATACGACATATGCGGCTTCAAAAAGCGCCCGATTTTGTGGAGCAATGATGTTTAACCCCACCCGCGATCAGGCACGCGATTTCCTGTTTGAAACGTGGCGAAAATTTCGTGCGCAGGAACAACTCTCGGCAATGGAGACGATGGCCGTTGAGGTGATTTCATTGCACCCCGAGTACCACCCCATGCTGGACGACCGCGACCGCTACCTGGAAACTTATCGGGACCGCGATTACCCGCCGGAATTCGGCGAGACCAATCCCTTCCTGCACATCAACATGCATCTTTCGATTCGTGAGCAGGTCTCGATAGATCAGCCGGCTGGCGTGAAAGACTTTCACGCTGCGCTATCCAAGCAGTCCGGTTCGGAATTGGCAGCCGAACACGAGATGATGGATTGTCTCGCCGAGATGATCTGGCATGCGCAGCGACATCGCACTGCTCCGGATGCGCAGATTTATCTGGGATGTCTAGGCAAGAAAATAAACTCTAGCATTGGCGGGCCTCGTGGACGCTTTTATGCCTAAACGCCGCACCAGTGCTTGATCTACCTCAAAGAAATCTCTTAAAACTCTGTCGTACCGGCGAACAACCACAAAGGTTGCGTCGGGCCGGTATAGTTTGAAAAATAATTTTACTCTGACCCCATGGGTTGCCCTATGGCCTCTGAGGTGGCCCACGTTTCACCGACGCCTCTTCTAACCCGCGAAGATATAAACCTTCCAGGGACGAAGTGAATTTCCAATGAGAGCCGTCCCAAATGACCTCTTGCTTTATGGCCTTCATCTGGTTTTGGTAGTAGCCAGCATCGATACATTCTGGAAATACAGCCATGACTAAGCTATCGACACCACTAACTGAAATCCAATCTCCAACTTTCACATCGGGTTGCGACGACATTAGGCGATCTCCTTTGGTGATGTCTAACGTCAATAATCAACGGTCGCCGCAGGCGATCCGTTGCATTTAGAGTTAGAGGTCCTTCTCATATGCTACGGTTCAGTCACCGCTTCGATGAAGGCGCGACCAGTGTGGGTTAGCCGCCAAAGGCCCTCATTCTTTGTAATCAGATTCAATTGACAAAGATGCTCATGTGTGAAACTAGTGCGTTCAGACCCGAGCACAGCGATTGAGAAGCCGAGAACACCAGCCGAAAATTTCGTTATCACACGTTTTAAATCCTCGGTTTTCGCATGCTCGCGATCCACGATTTGGGCCAAAAGTTGAGCGTCGGCAGCGCTTAGGCGCGAAAGGATATGCGGGAACTCCGGGTGAACGTTGGCCGTGACGAATTCTTGCGCTAAGAGATTGGACCACAACTCCCTTAGCAACGGGTCTGTCTGACATCCCGACGCCACGATTGCGGCGACGATGATACTTGCGTTCGATTGGGCAGATGGGACGCGCTTGCTCTTTACGACCTTATCTTGGGCTTTCACCACGGCTTCTGCGGCAAGGATCTTCTCAGCGTCGACAAGGCACGAACTTGGCACTAATGAGCCGGCCCAGGCCACTCGTAGTTGCAGTCAATGGCGCGATAGCTTCGCGAAAAGTCGTGCACGCGGTATCAACTAGCTGGCTCCAGGCTTTTGGTGGGATAGCCTTCGCCAGTTTTCCAACGCCTGTTATATCGATACTCGTGTCGTCCGACACAGCTAACCCAGCCCTCTAACGTTTGAAATCACCGGCACTGCGCGGCTTTATCGCGCAGCGTCCGATGGAATGATGGGTTGGGCTGGGGGGTGATGGATTTGCCTCATTCCCCAGTTATTTGAGGGCTTCAGCAGTGATCTTTTCTATCGTTGCATCGATGTCCTTGGCAGACGCTGCTGCGCCACCAATCGCATAGCGCTGGTTTATGTAGGTTCCATTCGTGTAGCTCAACCAGACCTTCCCCATGGAGTCCTCCCATGCCACGGCTTTAAATGGAATGTCCAACGCCGCCAACGGCGCCTCCTTGATAATGTACGGTCCCCCTTTGCCACGACCAAAAATGAGCAGTTGATTGGGTGGTATCTCCACGTTCACCTTCTTCGATAGCGCCTGCCAGTCAACCCGGTTGAAAATGTTCGCACCGACAGACTTGGCGGCTGCTTCCATACGATCCATGGTTTCACTTACCGGGTATTTGCTTGGCTTGGTGACAATGCCACTGTTGGTGTCGAATACGCCGCCTTGGGTGACCGTGGGTGTTGTCGCGCAGCCGGCGAGCAGCAGCAAGGCAGTTCCCGCGATAAACAAGGCTTTCAATTTTGGTTCCTTCATCTCTATTACTCCTTATCGTATTGCCACAAGTGAATCCTGCCGTTTGTAACCGTCTCCTTGTGGAAGAGACGCGGAGCCCAACGACCAAGGTAAAAGGTGCCGCGCTTTTGCGGCGTCCAGCGACCGAAGGGAGCGATTTTGACCGCCGTGTTAGACCTCACTTGAGAAATTGTAAAGCCACGTTTGCTGCACACCACAGACCAGCGGAGGCAAAGGCTATGCATACGAATAGTATGCCGACGGTGCGGGCCTTGACGAATAGGTGAAAGTACCTTGGATCGCAGAGCGTCGCAATTTTAATGATGGCGAAGAGGAGGAACGCAAGGCCAAGCAACGTAAAGCCCGCGCTTGGTAATGCGAACAGCGCCAACCGGAGCGAAGAACTCTGTAGGCTTAGTGCCAATGAATCAGGCGTCTGTGCAACAACCTGCATTGCCATTGAACCGAACTGCAGGCCAAGAAACAAGCATAAGGCAGACGTACATGCGGCAAGGAACATGCGCTCCCAGCGCATGACTGGTGTGTCAGGAAAAGGTGATCTCATTCGGAAGCAACCTGACTTTAGGTTCCGCGCGAGGCGAAACGTGGGAAGGGGTGGGCATTGTGAGTTCTAACTAGTTTTCGACACCAAATCGCTGTCTACCATCCCGGTTGGTGTCTAACTTCCCGGAACCAGCTGCCTTGAAACCCTTGACAGGCGCGGGTTTCAATCAATGTGCCATGTGAATTGATGGTACTAACAAAAGCGTGAAAAAACACATGCGGCCCGAGCAGTCTGAACGCATCCTACATCAGTTACGCGAACGTAATTGGGAACAACCGGGACCTCGGATAATTTCCGACAAGAGGATCAGCTCGTAGGTTGGGTTAGGCGTAGCCGTAACCCAACGCGTTCCCGGTAGTTGCGACCATTGTTGGGTTACGACGCTGCGCGTCTAACCCAACCTACATTCCTATTACTGATCGCTGATATTGGGCCTACTCCCACTGACGCCGCCGGACAGCATCACGCCGACGGCGCAACCTTCAACACTTCTTCCATCGTCGTAACGCCTTGCGCAACTTTCATCGCACCCGACAGACGCAGCGGTTTCATGCCTGATCGATACGCTTCCGCGCGAACAGCAGCCAAGTCAGTCCGGTCGGTAATGAGCTTTTTCAATTCGGACGTCATCAGCAGGATTTCGTAGATACCGATACGCCCCATGTAGCCGGTGTTACGACATTCCAAACAACCGACTGGTTTGTAAATATGCGTCGGTGCCTCCCCCTTCCACGGCGCGACAGTCTCGTGCCAGATTTTGATCTGCACCGGGTCATCGAACGGGACTTTCTCCTTGCAATGCGGGCACAGCGTGCGCACCAGCCGCTGTGCCATCACGCCCAGCAGCGTTGAGGTCAACAGATAAGCAGGCGCGCCGAGGTCCAAAAGACGCGCGACTGCGGTAGGGGCATCGTTGGTGTGCAATGTGGAGAGCACCAGATGGCCCGTCAACGCGGACTGGATCGCCATTTCGGCCGTCTCGAGATCGCGTATCTCGCCGATCATGATGATGTCCGGGTCTTGGCGCATCAAGGCGCGTACGCCCTCGGCGAAGCCCAGATCGATCTGTGCCTGTACCTGCATCTGATTGAGCGAACCTTCGATCATTTCAATCGGGTCTTCAATCGTGCAGACGTTGACTTCGGGTGTGGCGAGCTGCTTCAGCGTCGAATAAAGCGTGGTGGTTTTACCTGAACCAGTCGGGCCGGTCACGAGCACGATGCCGCCGGGATTGGCGATCAGCGTCTGCCATTTTTCGTAATCCTCGGGTGAGAAACCCAGCTCCGAAAAATCACGCACCAGCACATCGGGATCGAAAATCCGCATGACCAGTTTTTCGCCGTGCGCGGTGGGCAGCGTAGACAAACGCAGCTCGATCTCTTGGCCGTCGGGCATGCGGGTCTTGATGCGCCCATCCTGTGGACGACGTTTCTCCACCACATCCATGCGACCCAGAATCTTGATGCGCGAGGTCATGGCAACGGCCACGGTGGCCGGCACCTGATAAACCTGATGCAACACGCCATCGATACGAAACCTGATGATGGCAACATCACGACGCGGCTCTACATGAATGTCTGATGCGCGCTGGTCGAACGCGTACTGCCAGAGCCAGTCAACGAGGGTGACGATGTGATGATCATTGGCATCGAGCGTTCGTCCTGCTTTGCCGAGCTCAACGAGTTGCTCAAAATCGTTGATGCGCCCAGCGCCGCCGTCATTTTTTTCCGCGCGCTTCACCGATCGAGCGAGGTTGTAGAACTCACCCACGTAGCGCGCGATATCCTGCGGATTGGCGATCACGACCTTGATATTGAATTTCAACATATCGCCCAGCTCGCGCTGCCAGGCAGACATGAATGGTTCGCTGGTTGCGATGACCACATCTCTGCCACGAACTTCGACTGGCAAAATATTACGCTTGGATGCGTAGTCAGACGACATCACATCGGTCACCGCACGCATGTCTATTTTTAGCGGATCGATGTGGTAATAGGCCAACTCAACGCGGCCGGCCATCCATTCAGTCAGGCGTTCGATATCGAGGTTGCGCTGGGGTGGCTTTAGCGATTTCAGTTTTGCGTTCACAGCGATCACGAGCGGATGCGCGTCCGATGGCGTGGTGCGCCAATCTTTCAACGCACGATCCGCCTCGACCTGGGGGATGTAACCATCTTCAACCAGCGCCGTAAGCACCTCCGGCAGGGTCACGCGACGTTCAGTTTTGTTACGCCCAACCGGTTCCAGCACCGGGGCGGCGATCACTGGTTTGGTTGATGCGATTTTCGGTGCTGGTGCAGGAATGGCCATCAACAATGATCCTATTTTTTTGCTTCCGCACCAAGCGATGCGTAGGTTGTCAGCAACTGTTCACACAATATTTTCAATACCGCTTTCAATCGCGCGGCACGCAGCACATCGTATTGATGCGGTTCTGCCTCATCCATATAGCAAATCTGTGCCATTTCCAGTTGCAGTGCATGCACGGCATCAGCGGGTACGCCGTAATGCCGCGTGATGTAGCCGCCTTTGAAGCGTCCATTATGTACCGCCGTGAATCCATCTGCATGCGAGAGTACGTGAATCGCTGCATTCGCCAGCGCGGGGTCACAGCTTCTGCCATCCGCTGACCCCAGATTCAAGTCCGGCAACCGCCCTGCAAAAAATCGCGGTGCCTCACTGACGATGGAATGCCCATCGAGCAAAATACAGATGCCATGCTTCGCCTTGATACGCGCGATTTCGGCAGAAAGCTGTCGATGATAAGGCTGCCAATATTGTTCAACACGCGAAGCGATGGCGGCATCATCAGGTTGCAGCCCGGACTTGTAAATGGGCTCATCATGGAACGTGGCGGTTGGGCAGATTTCGGTGTTACTGGCACCTGGATAAAGTGCGCCGCCAGAGGGATCCCGATTCAGGTCAACAACGATGCGCGAATGCGTCGCGGTCATCAATGTTCCGCCCATTGCCGGGACAAAGTCGTAGAGCTTGTCGACATGCCAATCGGTATCGGGAACACACGCGCCCGCCGCTGTGAGCTTCTGCGCAATGAGTGGCGGCAAATAGGTGCCCGCGTGCGGCACGTTGACGATCAGCGGTAACTCCGAGACATCGGGTAAACCGCGCTCGATCCGCCAAAGATTTGCGGCGACACTCATTTTCGTTCCCGTCCATTGGCGACAATTCGTTGTGGTCTGATGCCGCCCATCCAGTAACAAAGTTCTGCCGGTGAATTGATATTCCAAACACACCAGTCCGCCCGCTGGCCCACTGCAAGCGTGCCACGGTCATGATGCAAACCCAGCGCGCGCGCCGCATTCACGGTAACGCCGCGTAGTACCTCGGTCGGCGTCAATCTGAACAAGGTACACGCCAGATGCATGTTCGCTTGCAGCGAAACAATCGGGGACGTGCCGGGATTGAGATCACTTGCGACTGCAATCGGCACGCCCGATTTTCGCAACGCGTCAATCGGCGGAAGTTTGGTTTCGCGCAATACGTAGAACGCGCCGGGCAGCAGCACAGCAACAGTATCGGCCTTCGCCATTGATGCCACGCCCGCATCGTCGAGGTGTTCAAGATGGTCAGCAGACAATGCACTGAAATCGGCGGCCAACGCCGCGCCATACTGATTGGACAACTGTTCGGCATGCAGTTTTACCGGTAAACCGAGTCGCGTGGCAGCTTCAAAAAATCGCTGCGTTTGCGCCCGCGTGAAGCCGATCTGATCGCAAAAAGCATCCACCGCATCGGCAAGTTTTTCTATCGTAATGGCAGGCAACATTTCATTGCAAACGTAGTCGACATACGCATCCGCGCGTCCAGCAAACTCAGGCGGCAACGCATGCAATCCAAGAAATGTCGCCACTACATTGATCGCGTTACGATGGCCCAGTTTGCGGGCAACCCGCAACATCTTGCGCTCCGATTCCAAATCGAGTCCATATCCGGATTTGATTTCAATCGTCGTCACACCCTCGCGCATCAGCGCGTGCAGGCGCTGCTCGCTTTGCTCAATGAGTGTTGTTTCTGTCGCTGCCCGTGTGGCGCGCACGGTGGAGAGAATACCGCCACCGGCCTTGGCGATCGCTTCATAGCTGGCACCCTGCAGGCGCATTTCAAATTCCTGCGCGCGGTTACCATTGAAAACGAGATGCGTGTGGCAATCGATCAAACCGGGCGTCAGCAGTGCCCCCGCGCAATCGTGCACGATCGCCGCATCTGCCATCGGCGCATCGGCTGCCTTTCCAATCCATGTGATCCGGTCGTTCTGCGACGCAATAGCGCCCTCCTCAATCAGACCGAGGCCGTCGCCCTGCATCGTGGCGATGCGTGCATTCGTCCAGAGCTGATCAAAAGGCGGTCGTTGCATCCGCGATGTTCAGTTCAATAGCCGTTTCAACGTCGCACGGTAGCGCGCCAACGCAGCCCCCTCTTGCGCGTGCCGGCCCTCGCGCACCACCCATGCGCCGCCCACCATCACATCACGCACAGGTTGCCGTGACGGACCAAAGATTGCGGCATCCAGCAGCGCATCGCCCGTATGTTCGGCTAGCGCCACATCATCGCTATTCATCACCACCAAATCAGCGCGGCAGTTTGCCGCAATCGCTCCCACATTCTGACCGAGCGCTCTGGCACCACCTGCCAGCGCCTGCCGGTATAAACCGCCGCCGATGGAAT
>JAYURJ010000127.1:0-12742 GCA_043756275.1 Betaproteobacteria bacterium
TCAAAGCGCCAAAGACTGCATCGCCGCCTGTAACGATTGCGCGACCGAATGCGGCAACTGTTTCGCCCACATGGTCGGCAAGGAAAGCATGAATGAATGTCCGGCTTGCTGCATCGAGTGCGCGGCGATCTGCCGGTTGTGCGCCGATGCGATGGCCCGCAATAGTCCGTTCGCCAAGCAGACCTGCAAGCTATGCGCGGACATATGCGACTGGTGTGCGAAACAATGCGACGCACACGATATGGACCACTGTAAACGCTGCGCGGAGGCGTGCCGCCGTTGTGCCGATGCTTGCCGCAAGATGGCCGCCTAATCGGTGCCAGTCCAACGGGCCACGCTCGACAAGCGCACGAATATGTATCGAACCTAGCTCCCTTTATGCGCTCTACCATGCTCGGCCGCCATTCACGCCGGGCTTCCCGGCGGGTCAGCGCAAGTTCGGCCCGCAGTAGCCGGTACATGTAGCGCGGGAACAGGGGGCGTTCCGCCCAAATGACCGTCTTTGGGGTCACTCATCCGCTGCCGACGTAGTCGAATCGTTTCTTCGTTTAACAAGGAAAAAACATGAAAAATTTATTTGCTCTGGTAGTTGGTACGGTGTTTCTGTTAGCCACTGGCGTGTCGTTGGCGCAGAGCGGAGGCATGATGAATGGAGACTCTTGGGGCGGCGGCTCGATGGGTGGATATGGCGGGATGTGGATGCCAGTCCTGCTTGTCGTCGTGGTTGTCGCGCTGGTAGTGTGGGTCGTCAAGCGAAAGAAGTGATCGGATTCGAAGAGTCTGCCATGCGCAGGGTGCATCGTGCGTCGCCGTGTGTTGGCATCCGGACCGCTTTTCGTTTCAGGTGCCCGATCAGCTACACAGCCCGGTGCCGATGTCAGGGCATGATGATCGACCGCCGGGTGCAAGGGTGCCGTAGGGGGATGCAAGGTGGCCCTGCTGTGCAACTGACAGGTTCGCAGTCGGGCGGACTTCCAAGCCAATCCGTGCTGTGACTGCACTTCGTTGGGGCATGGCGAGCGGAACCATGAAGCGCGGCGCGAGGATGGGCGGATTCAGCTGGATGTGGCTTCCTTTCCTGCACGTCGTGGTACTCGGCATTTTGCCGTTCTCGGTTCTGTTCGGAAAGAAGTGAAGTAAGCAGCCGGAACGCGCGGCGGCGCAGGCTGTCGTAGACGTGTTGCGACGTGTTGACTCGTGCTCGGCAAGCCCGGCCACTCGTTGGCCAGCAACAAAACCATGAATTTGTTCAACCCTTCAAACCTACTAGAAAGATCAATATGAAAACCTCAATACTGATTTTCACCCTCGTCGCCTTTGCCCTGTCCATACCCGTCGCATCGGCGCAGGACAAGCACCATCATCACAAGTCGCAGGACAAGCCGGCGATGAGCAAGGACATGGAAGGGGAAACGGGCCAGATGCAGGAAAAAATGAAAGCGATGCAGGGGCAGATGGACAGAATCCGCGCTACGACCGATCCGAAGGAACGTCAGAAACTCATGCAGGAGCACATGCAGGCGATGCAGGAAAATATGAAATCGATGCATGGCATGGGTGGTTCGATGATGAAAGGCGGGGGCGATCACGCAAGCATGAAGATGGACGGCAAAGCAGACGGCATGAAAGGCAGCGAAATGATCAAGCGCCACGCGATGATGGAAAAACGCATGGACATGATGCAGATGATGATGGAGCAGATGATGCAGCGCGATCAGATGATGCAGTCGATGCCTGCGAAATAGCTGCGGCCCTAGTCTTTGAGTCATTCGCGAATGCGTGGCGCGATGTCAAGACCGAACTTGCCTCGGCGTTACCCGTGAACGTGTCACGTGTTACGGAAACGCCAATGAGCGCCGGGCAGGTTTGGCTTTTGCGGTATTTCACTTCGCACGACTATCGGACGCGCACATGGCGGTATTGATCGACCCGGACAGGAGCAAGCTGCGAGCGGTGCCGCGACTGATGCAAATCCTGCGCGTGCTCGCCCGGCACAAGTTCCTGGGTGCCCTGTTCGGCAGGGGACATTGGCCGCCGCCCAAGGATGTACGGGAAACCCTCGAAGAATTGGGGGTAGTCTTTCTCAAATTCGGACAAGTGCTCGCGATGCGGCGCGACCTGCTGCCGATCGCGTACACCAAAGAGCTGGAGTTGCTGCACGACCGATTGCCGGCAATGAGCATTGCCGCAGTGCGTGCCAGGGTCAAAGTCGAATTGGGCGCGCCGGTGACGGAGTTGTTTGCGACATTTGATGAAACACCGCTAGGTTCCGCCACCATCGCCCAAGTCCATGAAGCAACCATGCTGGACGGGCGGCATGTGGCAGTAAAGGTGCAGCGCCCCGGCCTTAAAGTAAAAATCGCCACGGACATCGCGGCACTGACCTATCTGGTGGCGCTGGGAGAAAAACTGTTTCCGCGCCTGCGCGCACTCGACCTCGCTGCTGTTGTGCGCGAATTTGCCATCAGCCTGAACCGGGAAACCGATTTCACCCGCGAAGCGCGCTCCATCGTGCTGGTTCGTACCGCGATGGCGGATTTCCCCGGCTTGTGGATTCCGGATTTCGTGCCGGAGTGCACGAGGGGAGCGGTGCTCACGCTGGAGTTTTCGGCCGGAAAACGGATCGATCACTATGCCAAGCGGCACAAGGAAGCAATGCCGAAGGCGATGAACACTCTGGTAACGATGATGCTGCAAACCATCTTCGAGCAAGGCTTGTTCCACGCTGACCCGCATCCCGGTAACGTCTTTATTCTGCCTGACGGCCGCGTCTCTCTTCTCGATTTCGGCAATACCGGCGAGCTTGACGAGCCGATGCGCGAGTCGCTGACACACCTGCTCGAAGCGGTTGTCGAAGGCGATGCACGGGCCGCTACCGAGGCTTATCTAGAAATGGCACCGGGAAGCGAAAAAGTCAATCGAGCGGCGCTGTTGGTGGACGTCAAGGCAGCGCTGTATGACATCCGCAGGACCAATTTGGCGGATGTTTCAATCGGCGTTGCGTTCGAATCGCTGCTGCGTGCCGGCACCCGCAACGGCGTACGCAATCCCGGCGAGTTCGTTATGTTGACGCGCGCCTTTGTCATCCTAGAATCGATGATCCGCAAACTCGCCCCCGAACATAATTACATGGAGTCGTTTCGCGAGGAAATCTCACGCCTGACCGCGCAGCATTTCTCACCGGCGCGAGTCAAGGACAATACCGTCCGGCTTGCGCGCGATGTGGAGCGGCTGATCATGGACGCGCCCGGCGATACGCGCCGCGTCCTCCGGCGATTTGCCGAAGGCGATCTGGGCCGATTGCCGGGTTTGGAGGCTCTGGGAGCGCGTTTCAGCCGCAATCTCGAGCGGCTCGCAGGTGCCATCGCTTTCGCGGCGCTCGTGATCGGCGGCTCCCTGCTGCTGCTTACGCCAATGGGCGGCTGGCATCATATTCTCGGCGAAATAATGATCATCAGCGGGATCGCCGGGATAGCCATTTCCGCTGTTGGCGCGATGCGCCGCGACCATGGCCATCGCTGATGTTCGCTTGTTTGGATCATGGATGCGAGGAACCCGCAAGAGCGCGGACGGCTCGTGCAACAGCACGCAAAGATGATGCGGGACGGCATGCACATGATGCGGGCATCGAAATTTTTAGGAGGCTACTATGGATGTAATGATCATCGCGACGAGAGCTTGTACGCACCGTCTGAATCTGGAAAAAGAACTCGAATGCTTGCGGATTCCGTACCGCGTGTGTTTCGTCGAAGATTGTGCCGACCTCGTCCGAAAGTTCAGCATCCGCCATTCGCCGAATCTGGTGGTGGACGATGAAGTCGTGTTCCGGGAACAACCGACGGAAATGGAGTTGCATGCCTATTTCGACTCCCGGAAATAGACCCGGCCGGTAAACCGGGGACATCACCAACAACGTTTCTTTAGGAGAGATCCATGAAGTCAACACTTAAAAGCCCGTCGATGCGAAGGATTCGCAGGAGCGCGAACGGCCCAGACAAGGGCATCAACACCTGCTGCGGCAACTTATGCAAGGAGATTCGTCCGATGAACACGGCCTTGAAGATCCCTTTCGGCACCTGTCATGACTGAGCAGAGCCACATTTCCCGCGTTTGGGATATCGTCGAGAAAGTGCGCGTCGGTATGCTGACGACGAAATTTGACGGCGGCCTGCGCGCGCGACCGCTGGAAGCGCGGGCCGACCGCGACGCCGGCATCATCTGGTTCTTGACCGATGTGCGCGGCACCAAGGACGACGAGATCGACGTGGCTCATGACATCGCGCTGGTCTTCATCGATGAGGGTGATCGCGCTTATCTCTCCATCACGGGTCGCGCTTTCGTGACGCGCGACACCGCCAGGACGAAAGCGATCTGGCGGAAGACCGACGACGCATGGTTTGAGAGCGGGGCCGACGATCCGAATGTACGCGTGCTTCGCGTTGAGCCGATCGCGGCCGAACTATGGGACGGGCCGTCGAGCGCGGCGGTTGTGGCTTTTGAATTCACCAAGGGCCAGTGAGCTGTGCAGCCCCCGGACGCATCGCGGCCCGCGAAGCGCTGCCGCTTCGTGTTGAACATGGGCATGCACGGCATGATGGGCCAACGTAACGAATGGAATGTAGGAAGCCACTCCACAGGACACCAGCACTGGCGCGGCTTTTCGGGCTTTTTTGTTCTGGAGAGCGCGCCAAATGGCGATCTGTGAGATCAGGTGAAGGCGGATTGGTTTGCGAAAAAACAAATCACGGCTCCTGCGCGCACAAACAGGAAGGTAACAAACGGATCGCGCCGACAAACGGAAAACCACCTTTTCCGCAACCGTATGTTCGCCGTCGCACAGACGATATCGGTAGACCTGCGTAACTTTCCGCCAGCGTCACGGCGAGCCTGTTCGCTCAGCTTAGAAAATGTCCGCAATCTTTGCCGGGATTTTTCCGTCGAGGCCCGGCATGTCGGTTCCACAAATGCGGGCATGCACGCCCCGACGTGCTCGTACACGATTTTCTGAATCGCAACCGGATAGAGTAAGAAATAGGCAGAAAGCCGCGACAAGCCACTTAAAAGGAGTCTATTCATGTACGGATTCAGCACTCAGTTAAAGCTACCGTTCGACACCGCCGTCGCGAAAGTCACCGAGGCGTTGAAAAAAGAAGGATTCGGCGTGCTCACCGACATCGATGTCAAGACGACGCTGAAAGCCAAGCTCAATATAGACCGTCGGCCGTATCGCATACTCGGCGCATGCAACCCCCCGCTCGCGCACCGCGCGATCGAGGCCGACCCCGACGTCGGGCTATTGCTACCCTGCAATGTGGTCGTGCGCGAAGAAGCCGACGGCATCATCACGGTTGTGTTTATGGATACCGATGTCGTACTGAAGCTGGTCGACAAACCGGAAGTGCAGGCCCTCGGCAAGGAAGTCAGGGTACTTTTGCAGCGGGTCTGCGCTAGCCTCAAGGCGTGACAGCGGGGCCACTTCACTTCTGCGTCACCTGCCCGTTGCCGACGTAGTCGAATCGTTTCTTCATTTAACAAGGAAAAGACATGAGAAGTTTTCTTGCTCTGGTAGTTGGTACGGTGTTTCTGTTGGCCACTGGCGTGTCTTCGGCGCAGAGCGGAGGCATGATGAATGGAGGCATGTGGGGTGGCGGCTGGATGGGCGGATATGGTGGGATGTGGATGCCAATCCTGCTTGTTATTGTGGTCGTCGCTATTGTTGTGTGGGTCGTCAAACAAAAGAAGTGATCGGCTCCGGAAAGTCTGCCCTGCGTAGGCGGTTTCGCGCATCGCCGTCTATCGGAACCTGCACAGCTTTGCGTGTGCAAGGCTAATCTTGGCTCACGTAATTACGCGCGTCCGCAGGCTGCGGCCCCTGATGATCCGGCATCGCAGGATATTTGTATCAGTGGGTTTGCAACTCAATGCACGGTGCTCGCATCACGCGCAAATGGAAGCATGCGGCTATGTACGCCAGCGCACGGAGCCAGCACGAAATTGGGTGTAAAAGTTTCACTGTGAATGAATGTCAATGGTTTCTAATGAAGGCGTGGTTTGACATAAATGATTACATCAACGCGAAGCGTCGCCGGGATTGCTGATACGGCATTGCCATTAAGACGGCGCAAATTTGCGCACGTCGTCTTGGTACTCGCGTGGTTGGCGTTTTGGCTCAGTTCGGTTCTTGTTCCATGTTGCGAAGCCGTTGCTGCGGTCCTTGATGGGCACGCCGTTGCCACTTCCCACGCTGACGTTGTCGAGCCGCCGCACCATACGCCCGCGTCACCCTGTGGCCCGACTCTCAACGCAGAGCCAGTAACCAACGGAGCATATGCGGGACTACCTGCGGATCGCGCTGATTTCATTTGCGGCGGGACGAATATGCTTGTTACCGCCAGCCACGTATCAGTAAATCAATCTGCAAATCGCACGCTCCATGCCTACCTTCCGCCTCGTCCACCGCCTGCGAATCTCAGGCTCTTTCTGCAAACTCAGCGCCTGCTGATTTAGCGGTTGCCTCGCCTCGCGTATCCACCTGCTGCGCTCGTTGGTTGGCATGGGTTACCCCTCCGGATCGTGAATGAACCGTGAGACTTTTCCCCAGCACCGACAGTCGGCAGCCGAGAATATCGCGCGCGTATTGGTCGTAGGTCGATCCATTTACCGAAAGTATTTGACCAGCATGCTCGCTCTGAGTGAGCCGTTGCGGTTGAGGCACGCCGCTAGTAAAGGAATCGGCTGCGAAGAGTGACCGCAACCAATCGCCGGACAAATCGGTAGTGATGCAGAGCAATCGGTCAGTGAACAAACTCGCAAGTACATTTCAAAAATTAACAGGAGACAAATCATGGATCACATTGGCGGTAGTTACTGGGGAATGCATTTTTTCTGGTGGCTGTTCTGGGTGGCGGCGATCTTGCTGCTTTTTTCTCCCATGACACCGGTGTCTTCCGGCAGGCGGCGCGAGACGCCGCTCCAGCTATTGCAACGCAGGTACGCCACGGGCGAGGTTTCGACCGTGGAGTACGAGGAACGCAAGACCGTACTTGAACGCGACGCCAACACGGTGAAATAGCGCGAAGTGATCAAGCAAACATGAACTTCACTGCGTCACACCGCTCGCATACGCAAATCTGTTTGGCCTTGATGGCGAGGCATTGAATGCAGTCGTTATATCAGGCAGTCGCGGCAAGCAGTCTCCAACGCCGTCTTTACTCAACCATTACGAAAGAGGTAACTCAATGCAAACGGAAATTTTGAATGTCTCAGGCATGACTTGCGGCGGCTGTACTGGCAGTGTCACGAACGCGCTGAAAGGCGTTGACGGCGTTAGTGACGTGAAGGTATCGCTTTCAACCGGCGAAGCGACGGTGCAATACGACGAGGGTCGGGCATCGCCCGCTCAACTGAAATCAGCCGTGACGCAAGCAGGCTACGTCGTGACCAATGCAAGCGCCGGTCAAGCGCCAAAAACAAAAAGTGGTTGCTGCGGTTGATAGAGCAGAAAGGAATTAATCATGGATTGGATTGCACAAAACTGGGTGTGGGTGTTGTTTGCCGTTGGGATGATCGCGATGCATATGTTTGGCCACGGCGGGCATGGGGGACATGGTGGACAAGTTGGACGCGGCAGCGACCGTGATGACTCCAAATCGACAGGCAAAGAAATTGCACGACCTCCTTCTGGATCGCACTCAGGTCGCCACCATTAACCCGTCGATAGTTGATTGATGAATAGAGGTAACGACATGTTGAATATCAAGGTAGTGACGTGGTCACTGGCGATTTGGTCGGCGTTCACGTTCGTGTTTTGTGTCGTCTACGGCATGGTGACACCGGCAAGCATGCACATGACTGCATTCCTTGAGCAACTGCTTCCCGGATTTGTGTGGCTCACTTGGTTGGGTTTTTTTGTCGGGCTGCTTCAAAGTTTTCTCTATGGCGCTTACGCGGGCCTTGTGTATGTACCCATTTACAATTTTTTGCATCGCAAGTGGGGAACGCCGACGTAGATACATTTCAACGTTAACGCTTGCTGTCGACGTTTCTTTAAGGTTCGCAATCACTGAAATATGCGGGCCGCAATATTTGCGTAGTAAGAGGTAACGATTGCGCAAAGCAGTGCCAGCACTAACCTGCTTCCGAGCATACGCATCGGACAGGGGTTCTCTACCAACCTGGAAAGGAAATGCAATGAAATTTATAAACAAGCTTGCTACATCGATGTTCGCCGTATCACTGTTGGCTGCACCGGCAGTTTTTGCAGCGGACAAGAACCACAAGATGAACATGGACGAATTCATGAAGTCGTGCGACATGGACAAGGACGGGATGGTGTCCAAGGCCGAAATGATGGCTCACATGGAGAAGATGTTCGACAAGATGGATACCAAGAAAACCGGCAAGATGGATAAAAAACAGGCTGAGATCTTTCTGAAGCAATTCACAGCGCCAAGCGCATCCTGATCGCCGACGGGCAGGTTTACCCGGCAACGTTGTGGGCTGGCCGTTTTTTTGGCGGCCAGCCTGTCAACACGGCTCAAATGTACGCCAAACCGTCGGCGAAAAAAGCGGGGAGCAGGATCGGCGCAGACCCAAATAGTCGCGCGATTTGTCATGTGGCGATGTAAGAACGCATGTTGAGTACGTAAACCAAAAAGGAAACGCGATGAAAACGAGTGTTATGGAAGTGCACGATATGCTCTCAGTGTTGAGTGTCGATGGGGTCGAAAAGCGGATTGGTGAAGTACCGGGTGTCGAGAGTGTCACGGTGAATTTCGCCGCAGGAAACGCCACCGTTCGGTACGACGAAACACGACTCGACATCGCCGACATCAGGTCAGATGTAAAACAAAGCGGCTATGAATCGGACACGGCTGGTGCCGCCCCAAAAGGTGCCGGACACGAAGGCCATGCGAGTCCGGATGCCCCATCTACAACGGACGTGCCGCCGACGGCGAAGCCTGCTTCGGCGGCATCCGCAGCGTCTGAAACCACACCCGCGCCAACGTCTGCCGCGCCTGAGGCTGTTCCCGATGCCAAGGCCAATGCTGCGCCCACGCCCGCCGCGTCGGGCAGCGGCGACCAACCACCAGCCACACCGACACCGGACAAAAGTTAAGGCTTACAAGTTTTGCGCAGTTGCGACAACGAGTGTAGTGCTATCGGAAAAAAGTATTTGACTTCGGATCCAGCCGTTCTCAATGGGTCTATATCGTCCTACCAGGAGTACATCATGATCGTTGCGACAGTTTCAAAAGCAAGCACCAGAGGCTTACCTCAATCACTGAAAACGGCGCAGGCGGCAATCCAGCTCCCGGAAGTTCAGGAGATGCTTCGCAGACTTTCCAAACACAAACTCGGCATCTTCATGCCGCATATGCACGGGCGGCAAACGGGTGATTTCCAAACTCTTCCGGACGACCTTGTTCAGGTCGAATCGGGTCTGGAAGTGTCGTTTCGATCTGCTAAAGAAATCGAAAATCAGACGGCTCGCTTTCTCTCGGTGGGATGGTGTTGGCAAACAGGTGCTTCAGTGATCGTAGCTGTCTGCGAGATGGATGAAGAGGAAGAAGAAAAAAAGAATGGCGATACCGTGCAAATCATCAAACACAAGATGTAATCGTGATGAACACCTCTTGGAAAATATCTGCGCTCTCTCTGGCGACGACGCTTGCAGTGACATACATTTTTTGCGCCAGTTTCGATGCTCTGTTTCCGCCCTTTGGGCTGATCGCTGCGCTAGCGCCAGCCAGTCCGTGGCCGCTTTCGGGCAGTCCACTCGGTTTCCTAACCGGATTCGCAATGTTTACCGGCGCCGGTTTGGCGCTCGGCGCATTGTATGGAGTCGCATCGGAATTCTGGCGTAGAAGACTGCGGGCTGAGCCCGACACGGCGCTGGCGCAGGGTGTAAAACTGGTGCAGGAGGCGCAGAACTCAAAGGTGCCGGCGCAACTTCTGGCAGACAAAGCCGCAAAATGTCTGGTCGCAATTTTAGCGAGTGCCTGTCTCGGTGTGTTGACCGCGCAAGCCGCAGAGGCGCCGATGACAGGCATGGAGTCAGGTGGCGGCGCTCCGCAGGCTGCGAGGCAGGCTGCGAGCATGGCTGAAATGATGGGCACCCCCGGCTTGGTACCCTTCGATATCATGACGGGCCAAGCCGGAAAATGGATGATCGGCTATCAGTTCATGACTGAAAATATGGACGGCAACCTCGTCGGAACCAACCGCATTGGCAATCCCGAGATTCTTAAGCGCTTCTTTGCGACACCCACCGACATGACCATGCAAATGAGCATGGGGATGGTCATGTACGCCCCGACCGACAAGCTCACGCTGGTGGCGATGCTCCCATACATCCGCAAGAGAATGAATCACATCACCGTCGATGGTGCGCGCTTTGTCGAACGAACCGAGGGGATCGGTGACATCGAACTGCGCGGCATGTATTCTGTCTATGACGATAAAACCAAGGATCGCCGTCATCGGCTTTTGTTGAACGGCGGCATCGGCCTGCCTACCGGCCCGATCAACGCGAAGATGGGCGCAATGCAGCTCGAATATCCGATGCAAATCGGGTCGGGAACATATTCGCTGCTGCCAGGCATTACCTATCTGGGGGAATCATCACCGTGGGGTTGGGCCGCAGATTTTCATTCAACCGTAAGGTTCGGCCGGAACGACAACGGCTACAGACTCGGGAACCGTTACCAGTCAAGCGTTTCGATCACGCGACAACTCGCGAATTGGGTGAGCTTATCGGCAGGCGCTCGTGGCGAGATCTGGAGAAACATTCGCGGGTCGGATTCTCTGCTCGATGCCACCGATGAGCCCACGAAGGACCCGAATTTACAAGGCGGGAAGCGCCTCAGCGCCTTGTTGGGAGTCAATTTTCATCCTCAGAATGGGGCCCTCAAAGGGCAGCGTTTTCACGTTCAAGGCGAGGCGCCAGTCGCGGAATCTTTGGATGGCCCGCAACTGCAAAGAAGGTGGGTCATCCGGGCCGGTTGGCAGTTGGAATTCTGATCCGATTCTACGTTCGAGGGCGTGGCACAACACAGATCGCAACCAGAACAATTTTGCCGTCACGATGGCGGCGAATAAATACGAAAATATTCGTTTGGGATCAGCGATATGTTGAACTTAAAAATTGCGACCTGGCTATTGAAGAGTTGGACTGCGGCGAGACGACATCATAGATTCGGATTTTATGAATGGAATCAGGAACACCTTAAGGAGGCGCGATGAAAACGAGCACTATTAATGTGCGCGACATGTTGTCCGTGTTGAGCGTGCTCGGTGTGGAAAAGCGGATCGGCGAGGTGCCCGGTGTCGAAAGCGTCACCGTGAATTTCGCTGCGGGGAACGCGACCGTGCGATACGACGAAACCCGGCTCGAGATTGCCGACATTAGGTCCGCCGTTCGCCAAAGCGGGTATGAGTCCGCCGCGCCTTCCGCCGGCAAAGATCACGAAAGCCACACGGTGTCGGGCGCGCCGCCCGCAACCCCCACACCGGCTGCCACGAAAACCAGCCCGGTCGCACCCGTCACCGCTGATGCCGCACAACCAGCCGGGGCGGCATCGTCAACAACGCCGAAACCTTCCACGGCTGCACCGGCCACTGCACCAACGCACGATGCGCCCAAATCCGCAGCGGATGCCGGTGTCGCCGCCCCCGGTCCCGCAGGCGATGGACAGCAAGAAAAGGCGGCACCGAACGCGGCACCGCCAACACCGCCACTCGATGCGCCAAAATCCCCCCCGGATGCTTCAACTGATGTCTCAGAGGACGCCCCGCAGACACTGGTGTCTAAGGTAGTCGACTGGCTGACCCCGGATTCTCCTCCAACTCCGGCAGCCGATGGACAACAAGTTAAAGCGGTGCCGAACGCGGCACCGTCGACGACCGAGCCCGCTGCGCCCAGCGCTGACCCCGCGGTGTCCAAAGGTGGCCATGATGGACATAAAAGCACTAAATCCCAGGGCACGCCTTCCGCCATGTCTGCGGACATGGCCCACGAGATGGGGCACGACGGCATGGATTTGCCTGCCATGGTTCGCGACATGCGCAACCGTTTCTGGATATGCCTGATATTTACTATCCCCATTTTTATCTATGCGCCAATGGGTGGCATGTTCGAGCCGCCTGCACCGCCGTTCGGGCTGGAGCTCAACCTATGGCTGTTCTTCTTCGCAAGCGCAGCGGTTCTCTATCCGAGCTGGCCGTTCTTCGTTTCCGCCTGGCGTGCGTTACGCAAGGGCGTCCTGGGCATGGCGGCACTGATCGTATTGAGCGTCGGTACTGGCTATCTCTTCAGTGTTGGAGCCACATTTTTTTTCAAGGAAGGTGGGCAATTCTTCGAGGCCGTAACCGTCCTGCTGGTTTTTATACTGCTTGGACACTGGCTGGAAATGCGCGCGCGCGCCGGCGCATCCTCTGCCATCAAGGCGCTGATGAACCTCACGCCAGCGAAGGCCTCGGTCATCCGCAACGGTGCTGAAGTTGAAGTGCCGACAGCCGAAGTGCTGGCCGGCGAAATCGTCGTAATCCGGCCCGGCAACAAGATTCCCGTCGATGGCACGGTTGAAACTGGCGAATCGCTCGTCGACGAATCGATGCTCACCGGCGAATCGATGCCGGTGCAAAAGAAACCGGGTGCCACGGTGATCGGTGCGACCATCAACAAAAGTGGCAGCTTTCGCTACAAGGCGACCAAGGTTGGTGCCGACTCGGCGCTGGCGCA
>JAYURJ010000128.1:0-12689 GCA_043756275.1 Betaproteobacteria bacterium
CGCAGTCGGATGCGCCGATGTCCTATGGCATTTATCTCTATATGCAGTCGATCGCTGGACGCGGGCCGGGTGCGGCGCTGGGTGTGCTCGCCGTCATCATCGTGGCGGTGGGAACGTATTTTTCACATCGCATCATTTCGAGCCGGGCATCACAAACGGGCGTCCACACCATCAGTGCCAAATTGGAGTAGTCCATGAAACCGGTTCAAGTTGAATGCAAAAATATTGCGCTGGCCTACGGAAAAACGCAGGTGCTAAAAGACATCACACTCACCGTTGCACCCGGCGAATTCTTTGCCCTGCTCGGCCCTTCCGGCTCGGGAAAGTCCACGCTGCTGCGCTTGATCGCCGGTTTTAATTTCGCACAAAGCGGGCAACTCACCATCGATGGCAGCGACATCACACAGGTTCCACCGTGGCAGCGCAATATCGGCATGGTGTTTCAGAACTATGCGCTATGGCCGCACATGACGGTAGAAAAAAACGTCGCGTTTGGATTGGAGGAACGCAAACTCCCGCGAGCCGAAATCAGCCGGAAAGTGAAAGATGTTTTGGCGCTCGTGGGTCTGACGGATTTTGCACAACGGCGGCCCAATCAACTCTCCGGCGGCCAGCAACAGCGCGTCGCGCTGGCCCGCACGCTAGCCATCGAGCCCAAGGTATTGTTACTCGATGAACCGCTGTCCAATCTCGATGCGAAGTTACGCGTGCAGATGCGTCAGGAGTTGAGATCATTGCAGCGCCGACTCGGCATCACGACCATTTTTGTCACTCACGACCAGGAGGAAGCGTTGACCACGTGCGACCGCATCGCGGTGATGGATCAGGGCGTTATTCAACAAATCGGCACGCCGATGGAACTCTACGATGCGCCGGCCAACCGCTTCGTTGCCAACTTCGTCGGCACCATCAACTTTATCGAAGGTGATGTTGAGCATTCGCAAACAGGCAGCACATTTTCATCAGCGTTGCTGGGAAAAATATCACTACCTGCAACCACGGCTGACCACGCACTTGACCACACCCGCAATCGCGCCGCGCTGGCATTGCGCCCGCATACGATCAGCATTAGCACAGACACAGCGACGCTGACCGATGGTTTAAACCGCGCCATCACTATTCCCGGCAACATCATTGAGCGGGAATTTCTGGGGGAATTCGTGCGCTACCGCATCGACGCGAACGGCACCGAGTTGATCGTCGATCAATCGCATCTGCCCGGCAATGAAATATTTGCAGCGGGACGACAGGTGACGCTCGGCATTGCCGCAAATGCGTTACGTTTGGTGAGTTGATCAACCCCGCATTAAAATACGCAGATCGCCATTTGGCGGGCATTTCAGGGCGTAAATGTGCCACGAGGCACGCCAGTGCTAGACATTTTGATTTTCGCCATCGCTTATATCTAAAAAAGACCACACCATGAATACAACCGCCACCACCTCATCACCATCGCTTAAAAATAGAGTGAGCGCAGAAGAATGGCAGACCCGCGTCGATCTCGCCGCCTGCTATCGGTTGGTGGCGCAATACGGCTGGGACGACCTCGTCTTCACCCATATCACGGCCAAGATTCCGGGCGTGGAAAATCAATTCCTGATTAATCCCTACGGCATGATGTTCGCGGAGATCACCGCGTCGAGCCTCGTAAAAATTGATTCCGACGGCAACAAACTTGACGTTGACAATCCCTTTCCGGTCAATCCGGCTGGCTTCACCATTCACAGCGCCATTCACGCCGCGCGACACGATGCCAAATGCGTGCTGCATGTACATACGCCCAACGGCATCGCGGTCTCCGCACAGAAAGGCGGCGTGCTGCCGATATCCCAGCAATCAATTTTTGTCCTCGCAAGTCTCGCGTATCACGGCTACGAAGGTGTCGCGCTCAACGACGCTGAAAAACCGCGGCTGGTGCGAGACCTCGGCGACAACACATTTTTCATGTTGCGCAATCACGGCTTGTTGACCGTTGGCGAGACCATCGCCGATGCGTTTCAGGCCATGTATATTTTTGAGGCCACCTGCATGATTCAGGTTCGTGCGCAGGCAGGTGGTGGAGAATTAATTTCGATTCCTCAGCCCATTCTGGATGGCGCAAAGCAACAATTGAAAGTAGTGACCAAAGGCCTCGGCGGCAATCTTGCATGGCCAGGTCTGCTGCGAAAACTCGATAGAATAGACACGAGCTTCAGAGATTGAATTGACTACGATTGACCACCGGGAGACGGGTGTGGAAAAGCAATACAAAACCTTCGGCGATTTTTATCCTTTTTATCTTTCGCAGCACCTCAATTCGACTTGCCGAACATTGCATTTCGTCGGCAGCACGATTGTGCTCGCCGTCGTGGCGATGGCGTTCATCACGGGCAATCCATGGTGGTTTGCCGCCGCGCCATTGTCAGGCTACGGCTTTGCATGGGTTGGACATTTCTTCTTTGAGAAAAACCGGCCCGCAACGTTCACCTATCCGCTCTATTCTTTCGTCGGTGACTGGGTGATGTACGGCCAATTGCTGACTGGCAGGATTCCGTTCGCGCCCCGTGGATAGCACAACGATCGCCGCATCCGGCAACCGCCGTCGTCTTTACCTGATGCGTCACGGCAGTGTTTCTTACTTCACCGCCGAAGGAAAACCGGTATCACCTGAAACCGTGCCGCTGAACAAAATTGGTATCGAGCAGGCACGTGCGGCTGGAAAATTATTTGCAGCGCACGGCGTACGTTTTGAGCGCGTCATCACCAGCGGTCTGCTGCGCACCGAAGAAACGGCCCGGTTCGTTCTCGACACCGCCGGACAACAGGTGACCATGGAGCAGCGTGCGCAATTACAGGAGATTCGCGGCGGACGCTTAGCCGACATCGCCGAGAAAGACTTGCTGCAATCGTTCACCGCCGCAACCGACGGTGTGGTTGATGAAGACGCACAATTTCTTGGCGGCGAAACCGTCGGGCAACTGCTTGATCGCGTGTTGCCCGAAGTCGATGCGATTCGCGCGGATAAAAACTGGGATACGTTGCTGCTGGTGTTACACGGCGGCGTGAACCGCGCGATTCTTTCCTACCTCATCACCGGGCAGCGGCAACTGCTGGGCGCATTCGAGCAAACGCCAGCGTGCATCAATGTGTTGGATATTGGCGACGCGACAGCCGACGTGGTGCTGCGCGCGGTCAATTTGTCGCCGCTCGATTGGCTGCAGTCCGGCAATCGCAAAACGACTATGGAAGTGTTGTTCGATCAATACACGAAATACCGCAAAAAACTTGGGGAACAAGCAAATGTCTGATGCCGGATTCGAACATTTTTCAGGCACCATGCCGGTCTCCTCGCGCCAGCAATTTTCGACTGACGCACTTGCCCTATGGCTGACGACGAATGTTGACGGCTTCAAAGGCCCCTTAAACATCGAACAATTCAAGGGCGGGCAATCCAACCCGACCTTCAAGCTCATCACGCCGGCAATGAACTACGTGATGCGCTCCAAACCCGGCCCCGCTGCCAAACTGCTGCGTTCAGCGCACGCGATTGAACGCGAGTTTGAGGTGATGGCAGCGTTGGGCAGCGCGGACATGCCGGTCGCTAAAATGCTCGCGCTGTGCGACGACGAATCGGTCATTGGCCGCGCGTTTTTTATCATGGAAATGGTTGATGGTCGTGTGCTGTGGGATCCCGCGTTACCCGGCATGACCAAGCCTGAACGCGCGGCGATTTTTGATGAAATGAACCGCGTCATTGCGCGCCTGCATCAGGTAGATTTCGCGACTATCGGACTCGCCGACTTCGGCAAGGCCGGCAATTATTTCGAGCGCCAGATCGGCCGTTGGAGCAAGCAATATCGCGCATCGGAAACTGAAAAAATCGAGGCGATGGACAAGCTGATCGAATGGCTGCCGCAACACATCCCGCCCGGTGAAGAGACCAGCATCGTCCACGGCGATTACAGGATGGATAATCTGATTTTTCATCCGACCGAGCCGTGCGTGCTGGCGATCCTCGACTGGGAACTCTCCACGCTCGGTCATCCGCTGGCCGACTTTGCCTACCACTGCATGACCTGGCATGTCCCGCCGAACGCGTTCCGTGGTTTGGCGGGGATGGATCTGGCGGCCCTCGGCATTCCCGATTTCAAATCGTATGTTGCAAGCTATTGCCAGCGCACAGGCAGACCCGGCATTGAAAATTTCGAGTATTACCTCGCCTACAACATGTTTCGCATGGCGGGCATTTTGCAGGGCATCATGAAGCGCGTCGTCGATGGCACGGCTGCATCGGAGCAAGCAGTGGCGATGGGCAAAGCGGCGCGACCGCTGGCTGAGCTTGGCTGGAAAGTCGTCGAAAAATTGCAGCAAAAATAACCACGCCGTCGCCCCTAACCAAGGAAAACCATGGACTTCAATCATTCCCCCAAAGTCGTCGATTTACAGCAATGCATGCATGCTTTTTTTGACGAACACATTTATCCTAACGAGCACCGCTTTCATGAAGACGTCGAGGCCAATACTAAACTTGGTAAACGCTGGACGCCAACGGCCATCATCGAGGAACTGAAGCCCAAAGCGCGTGCCGCCGGACTCTGGAATCTGTTTGCCCCCAACCCAAAATTCGGCGCCGGTCTGACCAACCTCGAATATGCGCCGCTTGCGGAAATCACCGGCGCGGTTCACTGGGCACCGGAGGTATTCAACTGCTCAGCGCCCGACACCGGCAATATGGAAGTATTGGCCCAATACGGCACCGCCGAGCATCAGGCGCGGTGGCTGACGCCGCTGCTAAATGGTGAAATCCGATCTGCATTTGCAATGACCGAGCCCGCTGTTGCTTCAAGCGACGCGACCAATATCGAAACGCGTATCCAGCGTGACGGCGGCGACTACATTATCAACGGACGCAAATGGTGGATTTCGGGCGCGGGAGATCCGCGCTGCAAAATCTACATCGTCATGGGTAAAACCGAGGTGGACGGCCCCACACATTCGCAGCAATCAATGATTCTGGTGCCCGCTGACACCCCCGGCGTCACTGTCGTCCGCCCTCTTCCGGTTTTTGGTTATGACGATGCGCCGCACGGCCACTGCGAAATTGAATTCAAAAATGTGCGCGTACCCGCATCCAACATTCTCCTCGGCGAAGGCCGTGGATTTGAAATCGCCCAGGGCCGTCTCGGACCAGGCCGCATTCACCATTGCATGCGGCTGATTGGTTTGTCGGAGCGCGCGTTGGCGCTGATGTGTCAACGGCTTTCTTCACGCGTCGCATTTGGCAAACCCATCGCCGCACAGTCGGTCTGGCACGAGCGCATCGCCGAGGCGCGCTGCATGATCGATCAGGCGCGCCTGCTCACGCTCAAGGCCGCCTACGTGATGGATACGGCGGGCAACAAAGTCGCCAGAACCGAAATCGCGATGATCAAGGTCGTGGCGCCGAATGTTGCACAGCAAATTATCGATTGGGCAATGCAGGCGCATGGTGCGGCGGGCTTGTCGGACGATTTTCCGTTGGCCTACGCGTATACATGGGCGCGGATTCTGCGCCTTGCTGATGGGCCCGATGAAGTGCACCGCAGTGCGCTGGCCAAATGGGAACTTGGCAAACACGCGCCGCGAAAACCGGCATGACGGGTCACTGATACACTGGGTCAATTACACACATCACCAGAAAAATACCGAGGAGTGCGATGACAAGAGAACCAAAGTGGTGGCTGAAACATTACCCACCAGGCGTCGCCCATGAAGTGGATATGAATCTCTATACCTCGCTGCCGCAAATGGCAGAGGAGGCTTTCGAGAAATTCGCCGACCGCGCCGCCTACACCTGCATGGATAAAACGCTCACCTTCGGCGATGTGGATCGTCTGTCGCAGGCGTTTGGTGCCTGGCTGCAATCCAAAGGTTTGCAACGCGGCGACCGCGTCGCATTGATGATGCCTAATGTCCTCCAGTATCCGGTCGCCATTCTGGCCGTATTGCGCGCGGGTTTCGTGGTCGTCAACGTCAATCCGCTGTATACGCCGCGTGAGCTGGAACACCAACTGAACGACAGCGGCTCGGTCGCGATTGTGATACTCGAAAACTTTGCCACGACGCTCGAAAAAGTCATCGCCAAAACGCAGATAAAGCACGTTGTCATGGCAGCCGTTGGCGATCTGCTTGGCTTCCCCAAGAGCATGATTGCGAACTACGTAGTACGCAGCGTAAAAAAAGCGGTGCCTGCTTACAATCTGCCGGGTGCAACTAAATTCAACGATGCACTCGACGCTGGGCGCAGTTTGCCCTTAAGCAAACCACAGCTTGGCCCCGAAGATACCGCGTTTCTCCAGTACACCGGCGGCACCACCGGCCTATCCAAAGGTGCGGTGCTGGTGCACTCCAACATTTTCGGCAACGTGCTGGTCTCCGAGGCGTGGCTTAAGCCCGCATTGGATGACACCACCAGAGGCACGCCGCCGGATCCCATCGTGATGGTCTGCGCGCTGCCGATGTACCATATTTTTTGTCTGGTATCGTGCATGTGGCTGGCGCTGAAGACCGGCGGGCACAGCATTCTCATCCCCAATCCGCGCGACGCAGATGGAATGGTCAAAGCAATCTCAAAACACAAATTCAACGTGCTGCCAGCGGTGAATACATTGTTCAACAGCCTCGTCAATCACGAAGGATTCAAAGGCCTCGATTTCTCGAACCTGCGCATATCCAATGGCGGCGGCATGGCAGTGCAGCGCGCTGTCGCCGAGAGCTGGCTGGCACTCACACATTGCCCGATTGTGGAGGGCTATGGCTTGACCGAGACCTCCGCTGCCGCCACTTGTAACGAAATTATGAACGTCAATTACAGCGGCGACGTCGGCATGCCGATGCCCTCCACCGAGGTGTCGATTCGTGACGACTTCGGCAATGAGGTCGCGTTCGGCGCGGCGGGTGAAATCTGCATTCGCGGCCCGCAGGTCATGCGCGGCTACTGGCAGCGCCCTGACGCGACTGCCGAAGTGATGACGCCGGATGGTTTTTTCAAATCCGGCGACATCGGCATCATGCTCGAAAACGGCCACGTCAAAATTGTTGATCGCAAGAAAGACATGATTCTTGTTTCAGGATTCAACGTTTATCCAAACGAGATCGAAGATGTCGTGGCCTCCTGCCCCGGCGTGATGGAGTGCGCCGTGATCGGCATCCCTGACGAAAAAGCTGGCGAAGCAGTGAAGCTGTTCGTCGTCAAAAAAGACCCTGCACTGACGGCAGAGCAAGTCGCCGCCTATTGCCGCAAAGAGTTGACCGGCTACAAAAACCCCAAGACCATCGTGTTCCGCGATACGCTGCCGAAGAGCAATGTCGGGAAAATTTTGCGGCGAGAATTGCGGGATTCGGATAAGGCAGGAAAATAGCAAACACTAGCACTGGCGTGGCGTTTCAGGTGTTTTTGGCCTGAAACGTCCGCCAATGCTAGTGTTCAATCATATTTTCAGTAGCGGATGCCATTCCAGCCTCATACAAATACCGCTGAAACCCCACGAATACATCCCGAATCTGATCGGGACTACCCAGTTCTGCAACCGCATCGCTAATCGCGTTGTACTTCAGTTGCAACAACGGCGATAGCTTCTCCAAATCCAGTTCGTGCACGCCCTCTTTCTCGTACTATTGCAGTACGAAACGCAGAAACGCCTCCTGCTTGTCGGTGAATTGCATATGCACTTGTTGGCGCACTGGCGGCGTGCCGTAGAGACTCTCCAGAAACTGCCCAGCCGCAATCGCCTCCAGTACATTGTTGATCGCGATCCCCTGGTAGTAACGCGAACTCCAGGTGCCGCCTTTGTCTTCATACGCAACGGCGGCGAAGCGATTGCACCACGCGTTCTCAACTTCGAACGTGCGATTCCACAATTCCTCCGGGGTCGGGAATCGACACATCCCCTTCCCAAGCGGACTGCATGTCGATGCCGTAAATCGCGAGGCCGTTGGTCGAGTACGTAAATCGCACCGCCAGCTTTTTGGCATACGCTTTCGCCTGCCCCACCCCTTCACCCACCGGCGTATCGCGCTTCTTCGCTTCGATCATCGCCAGCTTGTGTTTGCGGTAGACCAGCACGTAGTCCGCGATCTCTGCCTTGCTGCGCGTGCCGCCACCCCGCAGCCGCCCGAGCGCGATCAACTCGGTGTGGGTTTCGGCGTCATTCATTTGTTTTGAGGTGGGGCCGTTTCTGGGTAGCGGTCAAAAATGTTGCTATCTCGCGATAGCAATTGCATCAGCTTCGGGTGAATGAACAGCACCTCTTTTCCCACCCGCACCTCTTCAAGCACACCAATTCCTGATAACGTTTTCAGGTAAGTCGATGCTGTTTGCCGTTTGGCAATGCGGGCTTCTTCAAGATTGCGAATGCGGCAATAGGGTGACGCAAAAATCACATTCACCAATTCGTGGGTATAGATTTTATTCGCGTGCTTGTTAACATATTCCGTAGTGTGCTCCTGCAATGTGCGAACGGCCGCGATCTTTTCTGTCGTCCACTTTGCGGTTTCTTCTACTGCCTTGAGAATGTAAAGCAGCCATGGTTCCCAGTCTTGCTCTTTCGTCACATTCAACAATAGCCTGTAGTAATCGGCCTTGTTTTGGATAATGTAGCGACTAAGGTACAAGATGGGTAAAGTCAGCAGGTTTTCCTGAATTAAAAAAAGACTGTTCAGTATGCGTCCGGTACGACCGTTTCCGTCAGTGAACGGATGAATTGCTTCGAATTGGTAGTGCGCCGCAGCCATGCGGACAAGCGGATCGTATTCGATTGATTCGTGCAGAAAACGCTCCCAGTTGGCCAGTTTGGTACGTAGCAAATCCTCACCTATCGGAGGCGTGTAAATAACTTCTCCCGTATAAACGTTTTCCAACTTGGTGCCCGGCACACGCCGAACCTGCATTTCAATGCCTTTGATGCGTGTGCAGACCTGTTCTGCCGTCCGCGTATTCAGCGGATGCGCTGTCAACGCAGTGAAGCCTTCCATTAATGCTTGGCGATAGCGTAGTGCTTCGCGGGTTGCTGGATCTGCACGCTCCTCGTCAGCGTCTGAATATCGGAACAGGTTGTCTGCGGTGGTAACAATATTTTCGACTTCCGAACTCGCCTGTGCTTCCAGTAACGGCAGCGTATTGATGAGCATGGATTGATTTGGGATTAATTCAGCCGCCTGTTTCAGTTCAGCCAGTGCCGCCCTTGATTCAACACATTGTTTTAAAACGAGTTTTGTCTCTAATTCTCGTTTTGGCGGGAGTGGTGGAAGGTTGTTGTATGGTGCATCAGGTCGCCAAGTGATCTCATTCATGTTTACGTTTTCAATTATTATCGACACAATAACAGTTTATGTCGATATGATCGACACGTCAAGCAAACGTGTCTACATTTTTTGTTTCAATCGACATGTTGATATGACGTGTCGATTACATCGACACGTCATATCAACATATATAGATTTTCGATTTATGTCGACATATCTCGGACCAGTCTCGATAAAATTTAACGGAATCAATAGATTAAGTTACCGGTAATTGCAGGGACTCTCGCGTCTCATGTATAGGAAAACACATTTTCTATATACGATGGCCTCCATGCGTATACATTTTCATGTTTTTGCAACACATTATTAAGTCATGTCGTTGGCGGTACACGAACGATAGGCCATTGACCGCAACGCAACGTGTTTGACCCCCGAGGGTGTGGTTAACCACAGGTCGACTGACCGTTGCAACCCCCGGAGGGTTACCGGTAACCCGCACCAGCGAGGCTGTGTTTAAACACAGGCATGTTGACATCAAGTTGTAGTTAACTACCGGCAAACAACCGTCCCGCAGGCACGACAAGTAGCGCTGATTGCATGATTCACGACCCGGGAGCACCTGCCGCAAAGCTGCGCTTCATCCGGTGGATACTGCGGTATATCCATGCGCGGCGACAAAAGAGACAAGCCTGTGAACGTGCTGACACTGCCAAGCAGCTTTTGGGATGCGAACCAAACCAGGGCGACACAGTACCAATCCCCGAAGGCGCTGCTGATCCAAATGGGGCTTAATATTAAGCCCCTGTTAGCGCGGCGACACAGGGCCGAACCCCTGAATGCGCTGCAAGCCGGTTCCAGGTAACCGCGTAGGTGGTTTACGATGAAACAAAAAAACTCTAGCACTGGCGCGCCTTCACAGACATTTTGTGCCAGAAAACCTCGCCAGTGCTAGAGTTTGTTATTTTTATGCTGTATAGACTATCGCGCAACTACTTCGGCAAAAACTGCATCGGGTCCACTGGCTTACCCTGTTTGCGGATTTCAAAATGCAGCTTTACTTGATCCGCATCGCTCGATCCCATCTCGGCAATCTTCTGGCCCTTCTTCACTTCTTCGCCTTCGGCGACGAGGATTTTCTCGTTGTGCGCGTACGCCGATAGCCATGTGGCGTTATGTTTGATGATGACCAACCGTCCATAGCCGCGCAGGCCCGCGCCGCTGTACACAACCTTGCCGGGCGCGGAGGCGAGAACCGGTGAACCCTTTGTGCCGGAAATATCGAGGCCTTTATTGGCATCGGTAAACATGGCGACAATTTTTCCTTTTGGCGCCGGCTGAATCGGCCAGGCCCAATCAACATCGTCGTTGGCGGGTGCCGCAACTGGTGTGGGCGATGTGGCTGCCGACACAACAGCAGTCGCGGCCGGTGCTCCTGTAGCCGTCGCTGCGGCTTCGGCGGAAAGTTTTGCATACGCTGAATCAGAGTACGGCAACGTGACCGCCTTGGGTTCTGTTTTCATCTTGTCGGTATTGCCGACCGGCGCGCCAGAGGGCACCGACGTGATGATCAACGGTGATGTAACAGGCGCGCCCGGCTGAGGCTGTTCCGCTGCGGCCGATGGCATGCTGGCTGCTCCGCTACCGGGCGGGCTCAGTCGCAATACTTCACCGAGTTTGATGACGTTCGGGTTGACGATATTGTTCCAGGCGGCGAGCTCGCGATAATCCAACCCGTTGGCCAAGGCAACACTTAAGAGCGTGTCGCCTTTCTGGATGGTGTGAAGTTTGCCCGTGTCTACCGGTGCTGCAACTGGCCCCGGTTTGACAACAGGTTTGGTCTCAGTAATTGGCGGCGTTGTGGCAACGGATGGGCGCGCGTCCGATACCGGCGCAGGGCGTTTGGCAGCACACGCGGCCAGTGTTGCGATGACAAGCATCACCAAAATATGACGACTCGACAGATTCATGAACTTGCCTAACTTTCTATTTACAAAATGCCCGATACCAGCGGCACGAACCGCACATCATGCACGACTTTTTCAGTGAAGCCATCCGCCGTGCGATCAATCACGGTGAGCTTTTGTGATTCGGATTCCTTGCCGACCGGCAATACCAAGCGCCCGCCAACGGCTAACTGCTGCTTTAATTCGTCCGGCACGTATGTCGCCGCTGCCGTCATGATGATGCCATCGTACGGACCGCCGTCGGCATAGCCAAAGTGTCCATCGGCGTGCTTGAAAATAATATTGAAATAGCGCAAATCGCGCAGCGTGCGGCGCGCCTTGTCCATCAACGGCGCAATGCGCTCAACGGTGTACACCTCCTTACTCAATTTCGCGAGCACCGCCGTTTGGTAGCCGCATCCAGTGCCGATCTCCAATACTTTTTTGGGAATACCGAGCGCGCTTTCGCAAAGTAACGCCGTCATAATTGCGACAATTTCAGGGGTGGAAATTGTTTGTCCATGGCCAATCGGCAGCGCCTTATCGGCCTCGTAGGCGCGCTCCTGCAAGGCTTCCTCAACGAACACATGGCGCGGCACTTCCGCCATCACGTTCAGTACCCGCTCGACCTTTACGCCTTTTGCGCGCAACGCTTCGATCATGCGCGCACGCGTGCGATCAGACGTCATCCCCGAGCCGGTAAATTTTGAAGCGGCCACGCTCATGTCACCAGCCAGTCAGCCACGGATTTCATCAATTGATAATTGGTCAGGTCGATTTGCAGCGGCGTCACCGAAACACGATTGTTTTCGGTCGCATAAAAATCCGTCCCCGGGCCGGCATCAGCGGCAAGACCGGCGGCACCGATCCAATACACCGTTTCACCGCGCGGACTTTTCGCCTTCACTGCGCCCTCGGCTTTATGGCGCTTGCCGAGGCGCGTGGTTTCAAAGCCTTGCAATTGATCGCGTGGAATGTCGGGCACGTTCACGTTCAGCAACATCGGCGTTTTGATCGGATTTTGCTGATAACGTGCGACCAACTGCGCGGCCACCCAAGCGGCGGTCTCGAAATGTTTGTGCGTGCTGCCGACCATGGACATCGCAATGGCGGGAATGCCCAATAAAAAGCCCTCAGTCGCCGCCGCCACGGTGCCTGAATAAATCGTGTCGTCACCCATGTTCGCGCCGGAATTGATTCCCGAGACGATCATGTCCGGCACAAAATCGAGCATGCCCGTAACAGCCATGTGCACGCAATCGGTCGGCGTGCCGTTCACATGAAAAAAACCGTTCGCGGCCTGCCTGATCGATAGCGGGCGATCCAGCGTGAGGGAGTTGGAAGCGCCGCTGCGATCACGTTCCGGCGCAACAACCGTCAGGTCACCAAGTGGGGTGAGTGCTTCTGCGAGTGCTGCCAAACCGGGCGCGAAATAGCCGTCGTCGTTCGAGAGGAGGATGCGCATGTTTTTTCTTGAAATTTACC